>JBKEAG010000054.1:0-15342 GCA_047972025.1 Moheibacter sp. | reverse complement strand
GCTGATGATTTAATGGAACAAATGTTCCAAACAGCCAAAGAAATTTCAGCAGAACTTGGGAAACTTGATGGTTATTCTGAGCAAGAAAAAGAGCAACTTTACGAAACCATTGCTATGGGTGCATTAAAATACTATATTTTAAAAGTTGATCCTAAAAAGCGCATTCTTTTTGATCCAAAAGAAAGTGTTGATTTCAATGGAAATACAGGACCTTTCATACAATATACTTATGCTAGGATTCAGTCTATATTACGCAAAGAAAAGCCTAGTAAATTAGATGACAATTCGACACCTGAGTTAAACGAAATTGAAATAGAAATCATTCGTCATTTAAATGATTTTGAAGAAACTATTTTGAAGGCAAGTGAAGAATTAAGTCCTGCTCTGATTGCTAATTATGTATATGATTTGGTAAAATTATTCAATAATTTTTATCAAAATCATTCCATTTTAAAAGTCAATAATCCAACAATAAAAGATTCTAGATTGGCATTAAGCACATGGGTTTCAACTGTTATTTGGCAGTCGTTAAAGCTATTGGGTATCAATTCTCCTGAAAAAATGTAATTCTTATTAAAAATTTATAATTTTTTACCATACCTATAACAATTAATGATGGATAAATCGTTATATTTGTAGTACTTAAAAAGCATAATAGCTTTTTCATAGGTTTAGGTTGGTTAAGGTTAGCTCCTCTTTTGTAAAAAGAGGAGTTACTTTTTTTAGAATATTTAACTTTCATTCTACTACAAGTTTCCTACATTTGTTTAGAAAAATAAATAATATGACAACCAAATACGAAGCAATATCTTCTCGACTATTCATAAAAAATAGAGCTAAATTTTCAAAAGCATTAAAGCCAAAATCACTAGCTGTTTTGAACTCTAATGATATTTACCCGGTAAGTGCAGACAGTACACTTCCATTTGCACAGCATCGTGATATTTTTTATTTAAGTGGTGTAGATCAGGAAGAGAGTATTTTAGTAATTTTACCAGATGCTTATGAGGAAAAGCATAGAGAAATTCTTTTTCTACGCGAGACAAATGAGCAGATAGCCATTTGGGAGGGTGAAAAACTTTCAAAAAAATCAGCATTTGAAGTTTCAGGAATTAGAACTGTATATTGGTTACAAGACTTTCCTAAAATTTTCCGTCAATTGATGACAGAAGCTGAAAATATTTACATCAATAATAATGAACATTATAGAGCTAGTGTAGAAACAGAAACACGTGAAGATCGTTTCATTAAAAAACTAAAAAAAGAATATCCTGGACATACTTACTTGAGAAGTAACCCAATTTTACAACGATTACGTTCCATAAAAGAGCCGGAAGAAATTGAATTGATTCAGAAAGCATGTGATATCACAGAAAAAGGATTTCGAAGAATTTTAAACTTCGTGAAACCAGATGTTTGGGAGTTTGAAATTGAAGCAGAATTTATGCATGAGTTTTTGAGAAATCGCTCCAAAGGATTTGCTTATACTCCTATTGTCGGAAGTGGATATAATTCAAACGTGCTGCACTACATTCAGAATAATCAACAATGTAAAGATGGAGATATCTTATTACTAGACGTTGGAGCCGAGTATGCAAATTATTCTTCTGATATGACCCGAAGCATTCCCGTAAATGGTACATTTAGTTCAAGACAGAAGGAGGTTTACAACGCTGTTTTGAGATGCAAAAAAGAAGCTGAAAAACTATTGGTTATTGGAAATAACTGGTACGACTATCATAAAGAATTAGGGAAAGTATATACTTCTGAATTATTATGTTTAGGTTTAATTGATAAAGCAGACGTACAAAATGAAAACTCTGATTGGCCTGCTTATAAAAAGTATATGATGCACGGAACCTCTCATCACATTGGGTTAGACACACATGATTATGGAATATTGACTGATGAGTTTAAAGAAGGGATGGTTTTTACCATAGAACCCGGATTTTATCTTCCCAAAGAAAATTTAGGAATTCGGATAGAAGACGATTATGTAGTTCAATCTTCCGGTACACCAAAAAATTTAATGAAAAATATTCCTATTGAAATTGAAGAAATTGAGGAAGTGATGAATTTCTAGAAAAGTTAAAATATCCGATTAATTGAAGATTTTTAATTTAAATTAGATAACTTTACATTCCCTAATATATTTATAATGATAAAGTTTTCTCTATCTATTTTGACTGCTATCCTTACTGTAGGATTTTCATTTTCTCAAATACAAAACGACTCTATTCAAAATTTAGAATATGAAAATATTAAAAAAACAACCATTGAAACCAATGTTACTGTTGAATCTAGTGTTAATGGAACAAAAACTACTACAAAAACAGAAGTCGTAAAATCTATTAATCAAGAATTAAGCCCAATAACTAAAGCTGGACTATATCCTCTTAGTAATTATAATGAACAATTATCAAATGACATTATACTTGAAGGTGATTGGAGAATTGAGACAGATTTTCCAAATGCAATGATAAAAATAATAGGTGGTGAAATTTTAAATAAATCTGATCGGGATTTAAAAAATATAACATTAAAGGTTTTTCTTACTAAAGATAATATAACCGAAACAAAAGTAAATACAGAAGGATTAGTTATTGCTTTTGCTGATCTTTCTGATTTAACGGCTAATAGCAAAATGAAAGATTTAAACATTCATACTGATCTTGTTTCAATATCTCAAAGTGGAGACTATTATATGGTGTTAGCGTTATCTGAAAAAGATGAAAATAACAAAGACATTGTCCGAGCTAGAAAAATATTCTCAAAAATAGTAACACTTTAATTTAACATTAAAACTATTTAGTTTCTAAATAGAATCTGTAATCTTTAACAAAAAATAATTGAATTATATTTTATTATTGAATACATTTACGTATTGTAACAATAATTTTATAGATTAATTATTATGAAAAGGTTGCTTTTATCTTCTCTTTTTGCATTTGTTCTTTCAGGAGGAATGACTTTTGCTCAAAATTTTCAATCACTTAAAATAGATAGTATTGAGATTGAAAATAGTGGTATCATTTTATCCAGTAATTGGATTCCAAAAATTGAAAACTATACAATTTTAAGACTTTCAAATGGGCGAATTAATAATCAATCATCTAATAAAACATATAAAAATTTAAATCTTTCGGTAATATTAATTTCATCTGATTCTATTTTTACTAAAAAATCTATAGATGGTTACCGTGTTTCAAGTATAGATATTAAGAAACTTAAAAAGTCCTCTAATTTGGTAGGATTAAACATAGTGGATCAAATTGATGATTTACCTCCAAGTGGTAAGTATCAACCCATGATAGTTATTTCAAGAAATAATGGGACTATATTAGATTATCAATTGTTAGATGAGACATTAGAAGTTAGAAATAATCAAATTACAATTATAGAATATACTGAAGAAGAAAGTGGTCAGGAAAAATCATCCACTATAGAAATACCGGAAATCTACCATACAGAAAAACTAAATTTGTTAAATGATAATGCCTGTTCGCTAGAAAGAGAATGGAAAGTTGAGATTGATTTTAAAAACTTTATGGTAAATGCCATTGGCGGTGATATTAGTAATAATACTTCCAATGACTTTAGGGATGTTGTACTAAATATTTATTTAACAAATGGTGAAACAACTAGTTCTATAAATAATTTTAACGGTCTATTAATTTCATCAGCAAAAATTCAAAACTTAAAAGCTGAACAACGATTTGTAAACGTAAAGGTTAAAACCAATTTATTAAACATTCCAAAAAACGACACCTACACTATTCTTATGGTGTTATCCACTATGGATGAGAGTGGAAACTTAGTCGTTCGATCTAGAAGATCATTTCCAAATACAATTACATTCTAATTCAGATATTTTCGATTGTAGCCTACCAATAGTTCTACAAATCGACCATAAGACTCCAAGCCTTCTTGATTGTTTATTCTCAAGAAGGCTTCGTTCATTAAAGAAAATGCATCCTCTGCTTTGTGGTTATATTTCCTAAGTATTTTCAACTCATATTCCCTATCTCGCTGCATTCCGGGAGAATACTTCTCCAAAAAATCTTTTACATACTGAGGCTCTATCCACAACAAACGATTGAGTATGCTACGCATTGCTCTAAAATTAGCAACATACTGCAACTCTAAATTTGAACTTTCCACTCCCAATAAAAATCCAACAAAATTAGCTTCATTTTCAGGGGCAAAACTCCACTGGTGTGCTGTTTCATGCAATTGTGTAAAAAGTAACTTTGTAGCCGGTAAATTTTCATTATACTGAGCCTCTGTTGTAAACGGAATATAATAACCTGAAACACCTAAATAACTGAACAATGTACTATAAAATGACGGTTTTAGATTCGGGGAATTATTATTTCGAATAAGTAATTCAGGATATTTTTTATTCAAATCATTAGCAATTTCTGAAATAATTAGCCTTATTTCTCCCTGTGTTAAACTCATCTTAAAAACACCATTTTCATCTTCCTGAACTTGATTTCTCAACACAACAGAACGTTCCCAATACATTTCAGCCAACTCTTTCAGTTCCTCTACCTTTATTTCTTCAGTTCCAAAATGTTCTACCAAAGATGTTTTGTAATAATTAAATCCCCAAACTATATGAAATATAAAGTAAAACGCAGCTAAAAAATAAATACCCTTAGAAAATTGAATTTTGAGTAGAATAAACTCTTTTTTACGAATTAGAAGAATTAATCTAATGATAAAAAATAGTATAAAAATAGTTAAAATTGTATAAAATAAATCTCCAATAGAGAAAGATATCCAATTAGAAATAGAATAAAGCACTTTTGAAATCAACCGATTAATTTTTGGAAAAACTAAATCGGAGAAAGAGGTTATTCCCAAAAACCTCACAAAGAGTATGGTAAACAAAAGGAAAAAAATAGACTTTTTAAGAGGTGATAAATTCTGTAATTTCATTAAGGTAAAACTAATCAAAATTTAAATTTATTCTGAGTTATATAAAAAAAGCCGCAAAAAGCGGCTTAAAGCTAATTCTATAAAAATAAATTTATTTATTCAATTTCGTTTTCAGAGCTGAATCCAATTCATTTAAAAATTCTTGCGTATTCAGATAGTCATTAGAAGTCATAGCATTACCATGAACTAATAATGCCAAATCTTTAGTCATTTTTCCACTTTCTACAGTCTCTATACAAACTTCTTCCAAAGCATTAGCAAAGTCAATCAATGGCTGGTTTTCATCTAATTTCCCTCTATGAGCCAGTCCTCTGGTCCATGCAAAAATAGATGCTATTGGGTTGGTAGAAGTTTCTTTCCCTTGTTGATGTTGACGGTAGTGACGTGTTACCGTACCATGCGCAGCTTCTGCTTCTACAGTTTTCCCATCTGGTGTTACCAAAACAGAAGTCATCAACCCCAATGAACCAAATCCTTGTGCTACCGTGTCAGATTGCACATCGCCATCATAGTTTTTACAAGCCCATACAAAACCTCCGTTCCACTTCATTGCAGCAGCCACCATATCATCAATCAAACGGTGTTCGTATGTGATACCAACTTCTGCAAATTTTTCTTTGTAGTGTTCTTCGTAAACTTCTTGGAAAATATCTTTAAATCGACCATCATAAGCTTTCAAAATTGTATTTTTTGTAGAAAGATACAAAGGCCATTTTTTTGTCAAAGCCATTTGAAATGATGAGTGAGCAAACCCATAGATAGATTCGTCTGTATTGTACATAGAAAGTGCAACCCCATCACCTTTAAAATCATAAACCTCCCATGTTTGAGTTTCACCACCGTCTTCCGGCACAAAGCTCATCAATAGTTTTCCTTTTCCTTTAGAGATAATATCAGTTGCCTTGTATTGGTCTCCAAAAGCATGACGACCAATTACAATGGGTTTTGTCCAACCTTGTACGTAGCGTGGTACGTTTTTCATGATAATTGGTTCGCGGAAAACAGTTCCTCCTACTATGTTTCGGATGGTACCATTTGGAGATTTCCACATTTTCTTCAGTCCAAACTCCTCTACTCTAGCCTCATCTGGTGTAATTGTGGCACACTTGATTCCGACATTGTACTTTTTAATTGCCTCTGCAGCGTCTATTGTTATTTGGTCATTAGTTGCATCACGGCTTTCCATTCCCAAATCATAATACTTAATGTCAATATCTAAATAAGGCAATATCAATTTCTCTTTGATAAATTGCCAAATGATACGTGTCATTTCATCCCCATCCAAATCTACAACAGGATTTACTACTTTAATTTTTTCCATTATCGCTATTAAATTTTCAGATTAAAAATTAACCTTATTTTCTAAGGTTCACAAAAATAACAAATTACTTCTGTTGGCAAAAATCCTTTCGTAAGTTATTTCTATAAATTAAGTAGAATATGAGAAATTTCAGTAAATTTAGAACCTTAATTATAGAAAGAGATGAACTATACTTCTCTTTTTTTTTGATAGTAATTATTTTTACAATACACTGATTATCAACTACAAAAATATAGTGACACATAAATGTCATACAAAGGACGTACTTAATTTTTATGTGTTTTTAGAGAATAATTTATTCTTGCACCGAATCTCCTAATATGAATCAACCGGAACTTGGAAAATTAATTTTAGAATTAAGACAAAAAAAAGGAATGACTCAAACAGAACTAGCAAATGAGTGTAACCTTAGTTTGCGAACTATTCAAAGGATAGAATATGCTGAAGTCACTCCTAGAAACTATACTGTAAAAGTAATTTTAACAGCGTTACATTATGATGGGAATATTGATTCTAATTTTATTCAATCAAAACCGAAAAGTTCAGAAAGGAGATGGTTCGGACAACTAAAAGAATTATTTAACCTTAAAAAAGACACAATGAAAAAAATTTCAGTTTTATCACTCATTCTCATCTCTATTATTTCAAGTTTCATCTTTTTGTCAAGCAATGCAAACGGACAAGTAATAGATAACTGGTTTCTAACCGGCTCAAAAAAAGAAAGCTATACCATAGGACTAGATAAATCCGTCTATAAAACGGGAAATAGTAGTGCATATATAGAGTCAAAAGATGAAAAAATAAAAGGTTTTGGTACACTAATGCAAAGTTGTAGTGCAGAAAATTATTTGGGAAAACGTGTGAAAATGACAGCTTATATAAAATCAAAAGATATAAAAAATAGAGCTGGTATGTGGATGAGAGTTGACTCTAGGCAACCTAAAAAAACACTGAGTTTTGACAATATGAAAGAGCGTCCTATCAAAGGAACTACAAACTGGACGAAGTATGAAATTATTTTAGACGTTCCTGAAGAAAGCGGTATGCTTAACTATGGTGTATTAATTAATGGAACAGGGAAAGTTTGGTTTGACAACGTTCGTTTTGAAATTGTAGATAAAGCATCAGTAAAATCAACCTCAAAACCTGTAAAACTAAAAAAGCCTACTAATTTAGACTTTGGGGATTAAGAGCTAAATAGCCTTGTCAAATTAACTTTTACAAGAAAAAATTGGCAAGGTTATATTTCTAAATTTTTATAAATATCCCGTAAAATTAGTTCTGCATGCTCACGTGAGTTCTCTATAAACCATTTGTGTGTTTCCATTCCTCCGCAAACCACACCGGCTAGATAAATTCCTTTTACATTAGACTCCATGGTTTCAGGATTGTAATTTGGTATAAAAAGTCCATCATCTGAAAGTTCTATACCACATATCTCCAAAAACTCAAAATTCGGTCTGTATCCGGTAAGTGCCAAAACAAAGTCATTTTCAACTTCTATTTCACCTTTTGGTGTTGTAACGGTAACTGAATTTTCCTGAATAGATTTTAAATTTGAATAAAAATATGCCTTTATACTGCCTTCATTGATTCGGTTTTCTATATCAGGACGAACCCAATACTTTACACGCCTATGTATTTCACCTTTCCGAATTATCATAGTAACCTCTGCACCTTTTCTCCAACATTCGAGTGCTGCATCTACGGAAGAATTATTGGCACCAACTACCACAATTTTTTGTCCTGTAAATCGGTGCGCCTCTTTGTAGTAATGAGAAACTTTAGATAAATTTTCACCCAGAATATTTAAATAATTTGGATGGTCATAAAATCCGGTAGCAATAATTATGTTTTTAGTTAAATATTCTGATTTATTGCTTTTTACTAATTTTAATTTATCTATTAGTTTAATGTTTATGACTTCTTCATATAGTTGAATATTTAAATTAAACAATTGATTTACCCTACGGTAATATTCTAGCGCTTCTTGCCTCCCTGGTTTAGCCCCCACATTGGTAAAAGGAACATTCCCAATTTCTAGCCGTTCAGAAGTAGAAAAAAAAGTCATATACAGCGGATAGTTGTACAAACTATTTACCAAAGCACCTTTCTCTAGAATCAAGTAATTCAATACTTTTTTCTGAGCTTCAATTCCACAAGCCATCCCGATCGGGCCTCCTCCTACTATAATTAAATCCAATGTTTTTTGCATTTCGGAAAGATAAAAAGTTTAAATCAAACAGAAAATGATTTCAATTGAGTAATTTCTATGTATTTTTGAAGAAATTTACACTATGGATATTTTGGCTAAAATTTTTATAGGAATTGTAATTGCCATTCACTTGTACATATTCTATTTTGAAATGTTTGCTTGGGAAACACTGGGTAAAAAAGCATTTGGTAAGGCTCTGCCTTCTGAATTGTTTAAACCAACCAAAGGTTTAGCTGCCAATCAAGGACTTTACAACTTATTCTTAGTAGCTGGATTGGTTTGGAGTTTTTTTATAGAAAATCTAGAGTGGCAACAAAATGTTGCATTATTTTTTTTGAGCTGTGTAGCAGTTGCCGGACTATACGGTGGTTTTACTGCCAGTAAAAAAATTTTAACCGTTCAATTTGCACCGGCAGCCATTGCAATTTTTTGTATTTTCTTAAACGTTTAATAGAAAATGATTCAAAAAAAAATTTCAATATTTATTCTTAGCTTTTTATTCATTGCCTGTCACAACACAAACAAAGTTGACGATTCCAAAATATTTCGATTAAACCGTTATGACAACATCTCATCTCTTGACCCTACCTTTGCCCGAACACAGGCAAATAACTGGGTTTGTAATCTGATGTACAATGGACTTGTAAAACTGAACGATAGTCTACAAATTGTTCCTGACATTGCAAGAAATTGGGAAATATCAGAAGACGGTAAAACCTACTCATTCAATTTGCGAAAAGATATTTACTTCCACAAAAACTCCGCATTTGGAAAAGACTCCACACGCAATGTCAACGCAGAAGATTTTGCTTATAGTTTCGATCGGATTTTGGATCCAAAAGTTGGTGGTGCTGGAAGTTGGGTGCTAAACAATGTGGATTCTTACAAGGCATTAAACGACAGTATTTTTCAGATTAAACTAAAAGAACCCTTTCCTCCATTTCTCGGATTGCTAAGCATGAAATATTGTTCTGTTGTTCCAAAAGAATTATTCCGGGACGGACAAGCTCAATTCCAAAAAACACCTGTGGGTACAGGTCCATTCCAGTTTAAACTCTGGGAAGATAATGTAAAACTGGTCTTACGAAAAAATCCATTGTATTTTGAAAAAGACGAAAAAGGAAACTCCCTACCCTATCTAGAAGCAGTAGCCATTACATTTCTACCTGAAAAAAATAGCGAATTTTTGGAATTAATTCAAGGAAATCTAGACATGATGGCTGATTTAGATCCATCCTATAAAAACGAAATTCTTACGCCACTCGGTGAATTAAATCCTAAATATGACGAGAAAATTAATCTATTCAAATACGATTATCTGAGTACAGTTTATTTGTGTTTTTATTTGGATGATGCCAAACCAATAGATGAACGATTACGAAAAGCAATTAACTACGGAATTGACAAACCCAAAATGGTCAAATACATGATGAACAATATAGCTACTGCTGCGGAAGGTGGTTTTATACCAAAAGGACTGCCGGGATTCAATGAAAATGCCGGTTATAGTTACCAACCCGACAAAGCACGAGAGTTGATTCAAGAATACCAAAAAGAAAAGAAATCCTTGCCTGAAATTCAATTGACAACCGTTCAAGAGTATGCGGACATCACTGAATATATCCAAGCACAATTGGCCAAAGTCGGTTTAACGATTTCCATAAATGTCGTACCGGGGTCAACCATGCGGGAAGGCAAAGCCACAGGAAAGTTTTCCTTTTTCCGTGCCAATTGGGGAGCTGATTATCCTGATGCCGAAAACTTTCTTTCCTTGTATTACAGTAAGAATTTCGCACCGGACGGTCCAAATTATTCACACTACATCAATGAAAATTTTGACCAGATGTACTTGAGTTCCTTTAAAATAAGTGATGAAAAAAAACGTGCAGAAATGTACAGCGAACTGGATAGTCTGATGATGCAATCAGCACCTATCGTTCCTCTTTTTTACGACCAAACTAGCATTTTTCTGCAAAAAAATATAAAAGGATTTTCCATGAGTCCTATTAAGTTACTAGATTTAACAAGAGTTTATAAAAGCAATTAAATGAACATACCGGATACAAATTTAAAACGTGTAGTTATCATAGGTGGTGGATTTGGCGGACTTCGTCTCGCAAGAAAATTAGGGGCTGATGATTATCAAGTCGTCCTACTTGACAAAAACAATTACCATACATTTCAACCTTTATTATACCAAGTTGCAACTGCAGGATTAGAACCTGACTCAATTGCGCATGCAATTCGACAGATATTTACAAAAAAGGAGAACTTTTATTTTCGAATCGCCAATGTTAATGAAGTAGATACAAGTGAACAGAAAATCCATACAAACATTGGTGACTTACATTATGACTACTTGGTTATAGCAACGGGTTCTGACACCAATTACTACGGAAATGAAAACATTCGGGAAAATGCAATGCCCATGAAGTCCGTACCGGAAGCACTCGACTTGCGAAGTTTGATTTTGCAAAATTTAGAAGCTGCATTACTTACCAATGATTTAGATGAACGTTACCGTTTGATGAACTATGTAATTGTCGGTGGAGGACCAACAGGTGTGGAACTCGCTGGTGCCATGGGTGAATTAAAAAAACACATTCTACCAAATGATTATCCTGATTTGGATATTCGACGAATGAACGTACACCTGATTCAAGGAGGAGACAAATTACTTCCGGGTATGTCAGAAAATGCATCAGAAAAGTCACGTAAATATTTAGAAGAATTGGGTGTTCAAGTTTGGTTTGACATGATGGTGAAAGATTATGACGGCAACATCATCACAACTGACAAAAAACCCTTTGAAGCCAACACCCTGATTTGGGCTGCAGGCGTAAAAGGTGCAATAATTCCCGGAATTGAAGGAAATGATGTTATTGTTGGTGGAAGATTTGTTGTCAACGAATTTAATCAAATCAAAGGTTTCGAAAATATTTTCGCCATAGGTGATGTTGCCTTAATGATGACAAAGGAAAAACCAAAAGGTGATCCTATGGTAGCACAGGTCGCCATTCAACAAGGAAAATTACTGGCAAAAAATTTAGATGGATTAAAAGAAGGAAAAACCATGAAACCCTTTTTTTATAAAGACAAGGGTTCTATGGCAACCATTGGTAGAGACAAAGCCGTTGTAGATCTACCGAATTGGAAATTTTCCGGTTGGTTTGCATGGTTTGTTTGGATGTTTATACATCTGGTTTCACTTGTTGGTTTTCGAAACAAAATTATCGCTTTGGTGAACTGGATAGTACAGTATTTTAGCTACAACAAAAGTGTTCGCCTAATTATTCGTCCGTACAAATTGCGCAAATACGAGCATTTAATCAAAAATATTCAAGATGATTGACATTCCTGTTTCTGTATTGGAATTAGCCATTGTTAATGAAGACTCAAATTGGCGTGAAGCGATTGACAATAGTATGTTGGTTGCACAAAATGTTGAGAAATTTGGATACAAACGAATTTGGTATGCGGAACACCACAATATGCCGTACATAGCGAGTTCTGCCACAGCAGTTTTAATTGGACATATAGCCGATAAAACAAAAAAAATAAGAGTTGGCTCGGGTGGAATAATGTTGCCCAACCATTCACCTCTTATGGTTGCAGAACAATTCGGTACGCTTGAATCACTTTATCCGGGAAGGATAGATTTGGGCTTGGGACGTGCGCCGGGAACAGATCAATTGACCGCAAATGCACTTAGAAGAAACCACATACAAAATGCACAGAATTTTCCTTCGGAATTAGAAGAATTGCAAAATTATTTCCAACCGAAAAGTTCTGAAGCAAAAGTTCATGCCTATCCGGGTGAAGGTTTGAATATTCCCTTGTGGATTCTAGGTTCGAGTACCACAAGTGCACAACTTGCTGCAAGAAAAGGACTGCCCTATGCTTTTGCTACACACTTTGCCCCTACCCAATTCTTATCGGCAATTGATATTTACCGGGCAAACTTTGAAAGTTCAACACAGTTAAACAATCCCCATTTGATGGCATGTGTGAATCTAATTGCAGCAGACACTGACGAGGAAGCAGAACATATCGCTTCAAGTTATTTTAACATAATCGTCGGATTGGCAACGGGTCAAATTCGCAAAGGATTATTGGCACCGGGTGAAATTTCCAATCTGATTGAAATTCCCGAAGTTCAACATGCCGTTCAAACCATGACAGCTTATACATTCGTCGGAAGCAAGGAGAAAATTGGAAAACAATTGAAGGATTTCATCCTCCAAACAAACATAGACGAATTGATGATTACGAGTCATATTTACGACATTGAAGCAAAAATTAAATCCTTTAAAATCCTATCAGAATTATTTGATTAAAAATGGCGCAGGATTTACTCAAAACACCGATTGAATACCTTAAAGGAGTTGGACCTGAAAGAGCCAAAACACTACAATCAGAATTGGGAATTTTCCGCTACGAAGATTTACTCAATTATTTTCCGTTTCGCCACGTTGATCGTTCCAAATACTACAAAATAAACGAAGTCATGGCTTCTATGGCAGAAGTTCAAATCATCGGAAAAATCACTCGATTACAAGAAATAGGGCAAGGTCGCGGCAAACGTTTGGTTGCAAAATTTGAAGACGAAACGGGTGACATGGAATTGGTTTGGTTCAAATTTACCAAATGGATGAAAGAGAACTTTCAAAATTTGGTGGAAAAGCCGCTTGTGAGCTATGGAAAACCAACGGAATACAATCGAAAATTAAATATCGTTCATCCCGAAATTGAAACACTCGAAAATCATAAATCTTCTCCACAGGGCTTGTATCCCGTTTATCCGAGCACCGAAAAATTACAAAATAAAGGCATCACGAATCGTGCTTTACAGAAACTTCAAGTTCAACTTTTGTCCGAATTACAAACGATGGATGAAAATCTTTCAACCGAAATTCTCGATAAATTTAAGTTTCCCAATCGGTTAAATTCATACCGACAAATTCATTTTCCAAATAATATTAACGAGCTTCAATCAGTTGAAAATCGTTTGAAATTTGAAGAATTTTTCTTTTTGCAATTGGGTTTATTACTCAAAAAAATCAACCATAAAACGAAATTTAAAAGTTATGAATTTGAAAATGTTGGGAAATATTTCAACGAATTCTATCAAAATTATTTACCCTTTGAACTGACTGAAGCCCAAAAACGGGTTATCAAAGAAATCCGTGCCGATTTGGCTAAACCCATCCAGATGAATCGTTTGCTTCAAGGTGATGTGGGAAGTGGAAAAACAGTTGTAGCACTACTTTCCATGCTGATTGCTGCTGACAACGGTTACCAATCGGCTTTGATGGCACCCACCGAAATTTTGGCTCAACAACATTTTCAATCCTTGAATGAATCACTTTCAAAAATGAATTTGGAAATAGGGCTGTTGACCGGTTCCACAAAAGCGAAGAAAAAACGGGAATTATTGGAAAAACTGCAATCCGGCGAGTTGCACTTCATCGTCGGAACACATGCTTTGTTGGAAGAATCAGTGGTTTTTAAAAATTTAGGATTGACTATCATAGACGAACAACATAAATTTGGTGTGGCTCAACGAGCACAATTTTTGAAAAAAAATAAATTTCCACCACATATTTTAGTGATGACCGCAACGCCCATACCACGAACTTTAGCGATGAGTTTATACGGTGATTTGGATATTTCGGTAATCGACGAATTACCACCCGGACGCAAACCTATAAACACCTTTCACAAAAAAGACAAAGACCGGTTAGGACTTTTCAAATTCATGAAAGACGAAATCTTAAAAGGACGACAAATCTATGTGGTTTATCCGCTGATTGAAGAATCGGAAAAGTTGGATTATAAAGATTTGATGGATGGTTATGAGAGTATTACACGGGCTTTCCCTTTACCCGACTATGCTGTAAGTATTGTACATGGGAAAATGAAACCTGCCGACAAAGAATTTGAAATGCAACGCTTTATAAAAGGTGAAACACAGATTTTGGTCGGAACAACTGTAATTGAAGTGGGTGTAAACGTTCCGAATGCTTCGGTGATGGTGATAGAAAGTGCAGAAAAATTTGGTTTGTCGCAGTTGCACCAACTTCGTGGACGTGTAGGACGGGGTGCCGAACAGAGTTATTGTATTTTGATGACCAAAGATTTTGTAACAGATGATGCCTATCAGCGGATTTCCACCATGTGCCGTACCAACGATGGCTTTGAAGTTGCTGAAGTCGATATGCAACTCCGAGGTCCCGGTGATTTGATGGGAACGCAGCAAAGCGGTGTACTCAATTTTAAGTTGGCCAATTTATCTAAAGACCAGAAAATACTCAACACTGCAAGATTTATTGCCGAAGAAATTTTAAAATCAGACCCAAGTTTAAGCTCCACAGCAAACCAACCCATCAATAAATTCTTCAATGAACACCACCGCGAGAAATTTATTTGGAGTCGGGTTGGGTGATTGGGGTGTTTCTATTTAGAAAAAATCAAACATTGATTATTGTTCTGATAGGATAATTAGAATGAAGATATATAAGACCAGATACTATTTTAATAAATTGATATTGGACACAAGAAAAGAGATAAGAGTATTTGTATTGGTGAATATTTTTCATAAAATATATCAATTATTTAAGAAGATGACTTACATCTCTTTTGACATATTATCTACTAAAAATTCATTAAATTTGAATAGTAAACCCAATAGAAATTATGCAAACTTGTCTAGAATGTGGCGATAAAATCATAGGTAGAGTTGATAAAAAATTTTGTAATGATGCTTGTCGAAACACTTACAACAATAAATTAAACCGAGATTCTACAAATGTAATGCGTAAAATAAATCATACTCTACGCAAAAACTATCGTATTCTCTCTA
>JBKEAG010000190.1:0-4175 GCA_047972025.1 Moheibacter sp. | reverse complement strand
CTATTTTTAGTGGAAACGATTTGGCAATGTTAGGTAATGTTGAAAAATTATTACAAGGTGAGTTTAATGATGATACATCTGTTCACCAACATGCAAAAGACCTTCTAAAGGATGGTGATGTAGAAGGTGCATGGAAAGCCTTGCAGAAATAAAATATTGCGGGTAATAGAGAAAAAAATGAACACATTCAGAATATTATTTTTAAGTATAGCTCTTCTTTTGATTAGCTGTGCTCAAAATAATAAATCCAATAATGAGAATATAAACTCAAAAGGAGATACTATTTTGAATGATAGTATTTATAAAGATAATCCAGTAGATACAAATTCAATAACTAATCAAGAGACCCAAGAAAGAAATTTACGATTTCTGTTTTATGCAAATGGTGGATTAATTGGCTATTTTAATGACGGAACAATTACTGGCTGTCCGAGATGTGATTTAATGACAGAAAATATCACAGTATTGTACAATAAAGAACCTTATTCTAATTTCAAAGTAGAGAACGGTTTCTTGATTTCAGAATTAAATGATTCTATTTTAATTCATTCTATGACCAAAAGGGAATGGGCAATAATTGAATATGAGAACCAAATAGACAATCCAAAATCTAAATTGGCAGACGAGTTTATTAACGGCTATGTAAAAAACATAATGAAAATGAATGAGGCGTTAGAGATTATAGAATGGGTAAATTCTAACAACCTTTCGACAAATAGTTTTAAATCAAATTTAACTCAAATAATCAACCAAGCATACGAAAAGGAACCAGATTATGGTTTAGGCTTTGACCCGGTTTTAGATGGAAATGATTTTCCTGATGATGGTTTTCAACTTGATATGATTAAACCAAATTCTAATTTTTTAATTTTTAGTGGAATAGGTTGGGAAGAGTATAAAGTTATGGTAAAAGTAGAGAAAGTAGATAATCAATGGTTAGTTGACGGCTGTGGAATTGTAAATATTCCGAGTTCAGAGCAAATAAAAAAATAAGCACAATTCGGCGAGACGTTGTATGCCATTAAAAAAGAGAAGACACACTATCCAACGGAGCTTCGGTTCTTTCAAAAAATCCATAATCCCGAATAATTGTTCCAATTCGAATTCTATAATCTTTAAAAATAGAATTTCGTCCTTTTTTTTGTGCTTGACGGTGTTGCTCAAAATTCCGCCATTTAATAACAGCTTCTTCATTTTCCCAAAAGGAAAGAGAAAGTAATTTTTCACCATCAGAAAGACTTTGAAATCGTTCGATGGAAATAAATCCTTCTAATTTAACAAGTTCTTCTCTGAGTTGAGAAGCAATTTCTAAATATTCATCTTTTTTGGAATCATTTATCCAAACTTCAAAAATTACTGCTATCATTTAGTTTGATTTTAAAAATAATTGGACTTCATCGTAAAAAGCAAATCTTTGCTTTTCCAAATGCATCACGTGTGTGCTTTTATCAATAACAACATATCTTTTGCTTGGAGCATTTTTCATTTTCATAAAAACTTTATCAGCATCTTCGGCACTCAAAGTGGTGTCCCATTCTCCGCGAATCAACAAGGTTGAGTTTTGAATTTTTATAGGTTCAAAAAAACAGTTTCCGTTCCAGCAATCAAATAAATCTCTTTCCCAAGCTGACGGAAAACGAATGGATGCAGGAGTTCTTTTAGCCGAAGTCGGGTCGCTTTCTTGCCATTCCTTTTTCCAATTGGTAAATATTTCGTTTTCTAAAGTTATCTTCTCATCTTTGGGAATTCTACTTGTAAACTGCTCCACTCTTTCTGTCGGTGTTAAATCGGTATAAAAATTTGTTGGTTTTTTCCAATTTGTAGGTTCGGTTCTTTGGGCAAATGGAGCAAATAAAACGAGTTTATCTATTTTTTCAGGATGAATCGTGGCGTAATATCCCGAAACCGTTGCTCCCCACGAATGTCCGATTAGATGAATCTTTTTAAATTTAAAATTCTCCCGGATATAATCCATCGCAATATCTATATCTTTTGCGACCTCTATTCCTCCGCTGCTATTTGCAAATTTTTCTCCATTATCCGACATATAATCGTATCTATCCGATTTTCCATAACCCAAAAAATCCAATGCAAAAACATCATATCCTACTTCCGATAGATTATCTGTCCACGAAATTCCGTTCATTCGAAAACCTGACGATAATGCGGACGGAAAGGAAGCACCATGAATAAAAAGCACCGCTTCATTTCGTTCTTTGTCTTTGGGTTTTTGGTGAGTAACGTTGAGATTTTTTTCATCAATTCTACTCTGAATTTTAATATCAGTTTGAGCCATAACCATCAATGAATTAAAAATTAGCATTACAATTAAGCATTTTGAATAAGACATATTGACTATTTTTTTGACAAAATTAGTACTGGAAAAAAATTAATAGTTCAGTTTGTGATGAACTGTGAAATTCTAACTTGTTTTATCTTTGTGGAATGGAAGTAGAAAATCAATTTACTAAAGTCGCTTCATTAATCGGCGATAAAGTCCGTTCTGTGATTTTATGGTCGTTGTTAGATGGAAAAGCCTATACCGCAACTGAGTTGAGTACTTTTTCAAATTCATCTAGACAATCGGTGAGCAATCATTTATCTAAACTCATTGAAGCAGAATTGATTTCGGTTGAGAAACAAGGCAGACACCGATATTTTCGTTTAGCCAACGAACAAGTTGCCCAAGTTATTGAATCTTTAGCAAGTCTTATCCCAAATCATAAAATGGAAATCAAAAAAAACAAAGAAGCTCAAAAACTCGCATCTGCAAGAACTTGCTACGACCATTTGGCGGGTAAACTTTCCATAGAAATTAAAAACGCTCTTGTTAAACAAGAATTAATTATTTTAACCGATAATATCTATGAAATAACTGATAAAGGCAATAATTGGTTTAAAAAGTTTGGAATAAACATTGTCGATTTGAAACTAAAAAAACGTTCTTTTGCTCATCCTTGTTTAGATTGGACAGAAAGAGAGCATCATATTGCGGGAGCTTTGGGTACAGCAATTTTAGAAATTTGTTTAAAAAATGACTGGATTAGAAGAAAACAAAATTCTCGTGAAATCATCATAACTGCTTTAGGTGAGAAAAAACTGCAAGAAGAATTGAAAATTTCGACTTCAAAATTCGCTCCTGACATAAATACCCGATTTGTTGGCAAACGTTTTCTATAACTCGAATATTAATTCCAACTAAACCTTAGCCAAGAGATATTTCATATTGACTTCTTTGTCTATAATTTCAGCTAAATTATCAACAGAAATCCGCTCTTGTTTCATAGAATCACGGTAGCGTAGTGTAACCGAATTCTCATTTAGAGAATCATGGTCAATTGTAATACAAAAAGGAGTACCTATGGCATCCATACGGCGGTATCGCTTACCGATAGAGTCCTTTTCTTCGTACATCACATTGAAATCCAAACGCAAATCATTGTATATTTTTGTAGCAAATTCCGGTAAACCATCTTTCTTTACCAAAGGTAAAACAGCGACTTTAAATGGAGCTAGAGCAGGAGGTAGGCTTAGAACAGTTCGTTCACTTCCGTCTTCTAGCTTTTCATCTTTTAAACTGTTTGAAAATATAGAAAGAAATAATCGGTCAAGCCCTACAGAAGTTTCTACAACAAAAGGGACATAACTTTTATTCAGTTCATTATCAAAATACTGTAATTTTTTATTTGAAAACTCTTCATGACGGTTCAGATCATAATCGGTACGTGAGTGAATTCCTTCCAATTCTTTAAACCCAAATGGAAATTGAAACTCAATATCAGCTGCTGCATTGGCATAGTGTGCTAATTTTTCATGATCATGAAAACGATAGTTATCATTCCCTAGTCCTAATGCTTGGTGCCATTTTAAACGAGTTTGTTTCCATTTTTCATACCAATCTAATTCAGTTCCGGGTTGTACAAAAAATTGCATTTCCATTTGTTCAAATTCGCGCATACGGAAGATGAATTGTCTGGCAACAATTTCATTTCGAAATGCCTTTCCGATTTGAGCAATTCCAAATGGGAGTTTCATTCGTCCTGTTTTTTGAACATTTAGGAAATTGACAAAAATACCTTGTGCTGTCTCAGGTCTTAGGTATAAATCCATAGCAGTATCAGCAGTAGCACCTAATTTTGTTCCAAACATCAAGTTAAATTGACGAACTTCCGTCC
>JBKEAG010000144.1:0-2324 GCA_047972025.1 Moheibacter sp. | reverse complement strand
TCCACTTGATTTTGCTCATCTTGCGGAAGTTCATTATCATCATCATCATTTTTACAAGCTCCAACTATAAAACCGGCTACAAGAAGTAGAATTCCCCATTTTTTCATCATAAAATTTCTGTTTAAATTGCGAATTTACAAAAATTAAATTCCTTTAAATATAATTTAACAATGCGTTTAGATAAATTCTTATGGAGTGTACGGTATTTTAAAACTAGAAGTATTGCTACCGATGCTGTCAAAAAAAACCGAGTGAAAGTAAATGGAGTAGTAGCAAAGGCTTCTAGAGATGTAAGTCCGGCAGATGTTATAATGGTTCGGAAAGATCAGATTGATTTTCAGTTTGAAATCATTCAACTTCCTAAAAGTAGAATTGGAGCTAAATTGGTAAGCCTACACATTATAGATAGAACTCCAAAGGAAGAATTGGAAAAACTACAGTTACGAAAGTTAAGTCAAGATTATTATAGGGTAAAAGGTGAGGGGAGACCTACTAAAAAGGATCGTAGAGATTTAGATGGTTTTATTTCCCATGAAGAGGAAGATGAGGAATGATTTCTTGAACTAAGGCTGTTGTTGATTTATCTCTGACGTCAATTACAATGTCTGCCTGTTCATAAAAGTTTCTTCTTTCAAACAGGTGTTTGGCGACAAATTCGGGTAAATCTTCATTTTTTATATGTGAAATAAGGGGTCTTTTTTCTTTTTCTTTTTGAAGTCGGTTGGAAAGCTCATTTGGTGTAAGGCGAAGATAGATAGAAGTCGATTCATTATTGATGATTTCCATATTGTTGTAATAAACAGGAGTGCCACCACCAACGGCTAATATTATGTTTTTTTTAGAATTTAATATTTCAGATAATGCTTCATGTTCTATTTTTCTAAATTTAATTTCTCCAAGTGAAGAAAACAATTCAATAATTGATTTTGATTCTTTTGCCTCTATAAAGGCATCTAAATCTATAAAATCCAATCCAAGTTGAAAAGCTAAATCCTTTCCGATAGTAGATTTCCCACTTCCCATATAACCTAGAATTGATATTTTCATAATTTTTTATTGAAATGCAAATTTGCAAAAATTCTATAAATCAATTGGTTAAAAAAGGGGTACATTTTTTTTCAAAAAAAAGTGATAAAAGCATTTTGGATTTTAAATAATATTTCTACATTTGCAACCCGTTACACAAGTAACAGACTCGGTAGCTCAGTTGGTAGAGCACAACACTTTTAATGTTGGGGTCCTGGGTTCGAGCCCCAGCCGGGTCACTTAAAAAGCGAAACTTATAAAGTTTCGCTTTTTTATTTACTACTTATCATATAATAAAAAAGAGAGGATTAACCTCTCTTTTTTATAAAAATTTATGGAAATTAACTTTTAGTTCTCAATTTGGTATTTAACGGGTAATTGAAAAACCATATTTACAGATGAACCATCCTCTAATTTAGCAGGAGTAATGTCTTTATTACGACTTGCTAAACGTGAAGCGATACGTTGTAATGCTTTTTCAGACTCTTTACCTAAATCAGCATTAATTTTACCACCTCCTCCTTTCATGGCTTGAACCTGAACTATTCGCCCCGATTTATTTATTACAAACTGAACTTTAGCAACAGCTCTTGATTCACCACGATCATTCATTTCTTCGGCAAAGTCAGAAAGTTGATCAGTCAACTCATCTGTAAGCTTTTGCTGCAAACATTTCTGTAGTTCAACCTTTTTTCCTTTGAATCTATCACATCCTGGATAAATTGCCATTTCGGCTACCTGTCTTGCTGTATAGTTCCCTGGTGGATCTTTTTTTGGTGGATCTTTACCATCATCGCCATCGCCTTTGCCTTTATTGTCATCTTGCCCTCTATCACTCCCATCATCTTTCTTTCCATCTTGTTCTTTATCTCCAGCTTTTTTATCTTTCATATCATCTTGATTAGCGGGAGGGTCTTCCTTTTTGGGTTCCTCTTTTGGCTCCGGAATCACAGCATTTACTTCTGCAATCGGCTCGGGTTCCGGCTCTGGTTCCGGTTCTGGCTCCGGTTCCTCTTCTTCAGGAATTTCTTCAGGAATATCAGGCTGTGTTACATCTGTTAAATCAACCGTAATTTCGGTTTTATTCTCATCTGCTTTTTTAAATACAACATTATACCCAACTACTGCTCCTACAATAACACCCAATATAAGCATCCCAATTAGAAAAGCTTTTAACAGGATAGAACGTTCGCCATTCCTAAGATCATAAGCACCGTATGCTTTGTTTCGTTTCTCAAATACGATGTCGTCTAGTGATTTGTAATTTTCTGTTGACATTTTTTTCGATTTTAAGGATT
>JBKEAG010000139.1:0-3522 GCA_047972025.1 Moheibacter sp. | reverse complement strand
CACCTCAGTTTGAAAATACAAATGTTGATCTAAGAGCGAGAATGGCTTTACTCATTGGAGGAATTTATTATCTTTCACTTCATGCCAAGTCCAATGGAAGTACATTTTGTGGTATTGATATTAATGAAGAAACAGGTAAAACCCGTATAGAAAATTCAATTCGGGATATAATATTTGAGAGTTTTGAAAAAGCAAAAGTGAAAAAATAGCTCAATCTGCTTCATCTTACAGATTGAGCTATTCTTACTATGAGAATTACATTCATTCTACTGAACCAAAGTAAATTTAGTATTAATCACTTCGTTGCCATTTTGGTTGGTGGCCTTTAACACATAAATTCCAGGCTGTAAAGTTCCCTTGAGGTTAATTTTATAATCCCCCACAGATTTTACATTTAGCGTGTTGGAATAAACTTGTTTATTGTTAATATTCCATATAGAAATAGCTAAAACCTCTTTCTGATTAGCTTTAGAGATAATGTTTAACTCTTTAGTCTTAACTACGGTAGGGTACAGGCTGTAATTAGAAGTTACGATGGAGTTTAATTCATCCTGACGTAAGAAATAAGGACTTGCCAAGTCATAAATTGGAAGATTGTAATCTGCTTTAAAAGTAGCCTCTAAAGTATTGATGTCCATAGTGTAAAAACCATTTGAAGAAGTCGTTCCTAGAAGGATTTTTCCATCTTGAGTTACAGCGGCTCCATTTACAGTATAGCCTTGTGGTAAATTTTTAATTTCACCCAAATAGTTAGCATTCATCTTTGCTAGTTCAATTTTAAACACCAATCCTTTTGCACTAATTACATATAAATCACCGAAAGCATCTGCTATCATATCGCCACCATATACAAACACCTCACTTTCAAACTCAGTAACTTTTGAAAGAATACCGTTTACAGCACCTAAATTTTGAATGCTGCCATTTGATGAAATTTTCAACAATTCAGTTCCTGCATTATTCAGTGCATACATATAACCATCAGATCCGGTGGTCATTCTAGCATAGTAGGTTCCTTGGCTTTTAGTGTCTACCAGTGAATTTTCTATCGAGTAGAAATTTCCGGACTTAGCTGTTGGGTTCACAACAGAAAATCTTGCCTTTGTCATAGGAATATAAAACAAATCGCCACCAGTAGAAACAGTCATAGCAGCAATGTATTTACCACAGCTACAGTTGTTTTGAGTTGTAGTAGTTGTGGTTGTAGCTGTAGTAGTTGTTGATGTAAATGTAATGTTGTCCGTTTTGGATAAAAGAATCTTTTCGGTAGATAAGTTATCCAAGTCCAATTGTCGGAAATCTTGAAAATCAATTTTCCCCTTATTTAGTCCGGTAGCAGCCGTAATGTCTTGTGCGTTTAAACAAAATCCAATTCCAAATAATGTAATAAAAAATAAAGCTTTTTTCATAATTCAAATATTTTACCTAGTGGTTTTTCTATGCCATTAAAGGTATAAATTTTTTAGTTATCTAACCTTATTTAGTTAAATATAAATCTATTTTTTCAAATAAGAAATATTAAATTTTAACTTTAAATAATTTAATTAAATTACTGTAATTAAATAATATAATTGAAATAAACACAAAAACATAAGCCCATATTTGAATGTTACTCATCTCTTCTTTAAAATAGAAAATAGCCAAAACAAAACTCAAAATAGGGTTTAGATAAATAAAAATACCAACAGTGGAAGAATTTAATTTATTTAAAGAAAAAACATTCAAAAACATTGGTAAAATGGTAAAGAAAACTGCAATGATAAAAATGATGCCGTAAAAGTATGTACCTTTTTCCGGGACATTTGTTTGGTGTGCAAACAGTGGTAGAAGCAAAACTGTTCCACAAATTATTTGAAAAGTTAATGTAAAAAATCGATCTAGTTGATAGTTTTTCTTTTGTAAAATCAGATAAACAGCATAGGAAAGTGCTATGATGAAACTGTAAAATGTATCTGTAAAATGCCCGATGGAAAGTAAAATACAGCTAAAGAAACTCAAAGAAACTGCAAACCATTGAACGCTATTCAAACGTTCGTGAAGAAAAATGGCTGCTAAGGCTGTTGTGATGATGGGGCAAAGCATATATGCTAGTGAAGTTGCATTCACACTTATATTGTTCATCACGTAAATGAATAAATACCAGTTTGTTGCTAGGAGAATTGAGCTTATGATGTTTATTATCAATAAATTCCTCTTCGTTTTTGAGGTAAAGTATTGAAATTTCCGAATGTTTTCCCGTGTTACTTTCCAGCGAAATAAAAAACTGATAAGAAGGATGAAAATACTGGCAATTAAAATTCTTGAAATCAAAATATCAATAGAAGTGTAGCTATCTAGTGCCTTTAGTGGAATGCTGAAAAAACCCCAAATAACAAAGGCAGAAATTGCTGCTATATAGTATTTTGAGTTCATATTTTATTCGTGATAAAAATCAATTAAACCAGAATACACGGTGTTTAACTCTAGTTTAAATCAGTTTTCCAAATAAATCAAACTCCTCAGCGGATTCAATTTCCACAGTTACAAATTCACCAATAGATAGATATGTGTTTTCGGCAGGGATTAAGACTTCATTATCCACATCGGGTGAGTCAAATTCGGTTCTTCCTATAAAATAATTTTCTTCTTTTCGGTCAATCAAAATGCTAAATTGTTTTCCAATTTTTTCCTGATTTAATTCCCAAGAAATTTGTGATTGAATTTCCATGATTTCATCTACACGCCTTTGTTTTACTTCTTGAGGGACATCATCCTCCAAATCATACGCAAATGTGTTTTCTTCATGCGAATAGGTGAAACAGCCTAAACGGTCAAAAAGTTGGTTTTGGACCCATTGTTTCATTTCATTGAAATCTTCTTCAGTTTCACCCGGGTAGCCACAAATTAGAGTAGTTCGAATAGCTATATTTGGAACTTTTTCTCGAAATTTAGCAAGTAGGGTATTTGTTTTCTCTTTTGTTGTTCCCCGCCGCATGGATTTTAGTAATTTACTAGAGATATGTTGTAGTGGAATATCGATATAATTACAGATTTTTGGTTCTTTATGAACTACCTCTAAAACATCTTCCGGAAATCCACTTGGAAAAGCATAATGTAGCCGAATCCACTCAATCCCTTCTACTTTTACTAATTCATTCAATAAATCTGCTAAAGCACGTTTTTTATATAAATCCAGTCCATAGTATGTTAAGTCTTGTGCAATTAAGATGATTTCTTTGGTGCCATTCTTTGCTAAATTTTTTGCTTCTTTTACTAAGTCTTCAATAGGGGTAGAGCGGTGTCCACCGCGCATCAGTGGGATAGCACAAAAGGAACAAGGGCGGTCACAGCCCTCTGCTATTTTTAGATAGGCATAATGGCGAGGTGTTGTAGTAAGGCGTTCTCCAACTAACTCATGTTTGTAATCCGCACCCAGTGCTTTTAGTAAAAGAGGTAAATCTCTTGTCCCGAAATATTGATTTACATCAGGGATTTCTTTTTCCAAATCAGGTTTGTAACGCTCAGATAAACATCCGGTTACAA
>JBKEAG010000119.1:0-4675 GCA_047972025.1 Moheibacter sp. | reverse complement strand
TTCTACTACCGTACAAGAAACCATAGTTAAAAGACAACTAATTGCAAACATTGCCGTAAAAAATATATCGTTAGAATTTAACATGGCTACGCTATTGATTAAACGATTTGTTTAATGAATTGAAAATGATTTGTAGAATATTTAGTAAGTGCCTGAAAAATAATCTCAATTGTTGTCACATCACTTTTATCCAACATATTTGCAAAACGATACATATCATCTGAGTTGGTGTCTGCAAATAGAGCAAGTTCCTCTAAAAAAGCATTTTTCTCTGAAAATTTGATATCATACCATTTGTCACTATATGTTTCTAATCTATCTAATACTGTCATATCTATGTTTTCTAAAAACTATAATAATAAGATTTATAATTTATCCGTAGTAATTTACACCATCACCTATCTAATAATTCAACAATTGGCTGACCAATACATCCATTAGGTTGCTGTATGTGTAATAGTGCTGCTATGGTCGGCGCAATATCTGTCATATAAGCTGTTTGGTGTGAATTCCCTTGCTTGATTCCCCAACCCATAAAAACCAATGGAATATGTGCATCATATGGATTCCAAGTGGCATGTGTCGTTCCGGTTGTGTAGCCATACCCATCATACCATTGTGGCTCTAAAATTAACTGAATATCACCACTCCGTTTGTAATTATAACCGTTTATTGTCATTTCTTTTAATACGTTTGGAACACTTGCGTCAGTTATTCTTTCCATATCAATAGCATACATCACCCCATTTTGCTTTTTTAAATGCTGAATTGCTTTTTTTATGATTTTGTCTGTTTCTAATCTTTTTGAATCAATTAATTTATGATTAAAAAATACTTGATAGTTGGAGATGGCATAAACCAAATCAGGTGTTCCAAATTCAGAAGCCAATACAGTATTTAATTCTTTCATAACTTCTTTTTTTAGAAAAAAACCTGCCTTTCCTTTTTCATCTAAAATAAATTGCGAATTATGAGCTGCTCCATGGTCTGCTGTCAAAAAAAGAGTGTAGTTTCCTTTCCCTACTTTTTTATCTAGAAAAATTAGAAAGTCTGCTATATCTCTGTCTAACCGTAAATAAGTGTCTCCTATTTTCGCCGAGTTTATAGCAAATTGGTGTCCAACGTAGTCCGTTGAGGATAGACTGATAGCAAAAAAATCAGGAACATTATTCGGGTTATGTCCTAAGTTTTCTTTTACTAAAATCTCTTTGGCAAAGTCTAATGTAACTGAATTTCCAAATGGTGTTGACTTTATCACATCTCTACCATTTGAAGAAGATGCTTTCACAAGGTCAATTGGAAAGGTTACTTTTTCACCTTTTGTATAACTTCCTTCATACGGATTATCATCTTTTATATGGCTGAAGTAAGTGTCAAGTGGATACAGCGTATTCCACCCTTTCTTTAAATAATTTCCTGTATGGTCGGCTTTATTGAAATTTTGAACGTACCGGGGCAATTCTTTCATATAAAATGTACTGGAAACCCAATTTCCATCAACCATCCAATAAGCAGCATCAGCAAAATGTCCTGCCGGGAGAATCGCTCCTCTATCTTTTAATGAAACACCTATCACCTTTGATTTAAAATCGGTAGCTAATTTTAATTCATCAGACATGGTAGAGGAAAGAAGGTTATTAGGCGACATTTTCCCATCCTCATTATTTGGATCTAGCCCAACTCCATTTACACTATCATCTTGCGTACAGTACATTCTTTTCTGTGTTTCTCGTACATAGAAATTGTTTCCTGCAATTCCGTGAATCGCAGGAACTGTTCCGGTGTAAACAGTCGAATGACCAATTGCCGTAACAGTTGGAATGTAAGGAATCAATGTATTCTCTACTGAAAACCCTTCATTGAGCATTCGTTTAAAACCATCATTTTCATAACGGTCATAGTATTTAAACAAATAATCCCAACGCATCTGATCTACAACCAATCCTACTACTAGTTTTGGGCGGTCAAGTTTATCCTGACTTTGAGCTAATGTTAAATTTGAAAATAAAACTAGAAATGCAAGTCCTATACTCCAAGAAAAATATTTCATTTTTATACTGTTAAATTAATTTCAAAACTATTTTATTCCATTAAATTATTCAAATGACTAAATTGTAAAGTTACTCAATATCTAGAATATCTTTTGCCAATCGAATCATACGTAAATTTCCTGTATTCTTTCCCTTTTCGTCCGATAATTTCACAACGTTTGTCCACGGTATATCCGGTTCGGCAATTGAGGTTAGTTTTAGTACTATGTTCATTGGTTTTAATCCCACATCATTAGTCAAGTTTGTGCCAATTCCAAATGAGAACCCTATTTTTCCTTTTAGTGCTTCTGATATGGTTTTAACTTTTTCTGTATTGAGTCCATCTGAAAATATAATGTCTTTGTGCTGAGGATCTATCCCCATTTTTTGATAATGTTCGATAGTTTTTTGTGCAAACTCAATAGGGTCTCCACTATCATGACGAACTCCATCAAATAATTTTGCTAATTTTTTGTTGAATTGGGTAAAGAAAACATCTGTTGTATAGGTATCTGTCAGTGCTATTCCCAAATCACCGTGATAAACGTTTACCCAGCGATCTAGACTAACTCCGTTTGCTATTTTAAATCCAAACCGAGCTCCATGATACATAAACCATTCATGGGCATGAGTTCCAATAGGCTTCACTCCCGTTTCTATGGCAAAGTGTACATTTGAAGTTCCTACATAACTTTCTCCACTATGTGCTTTGAGTGCTTTGGTTACCAATTTCTGAACTTTGTAGGAATGCCTTCTCCTTGTTCCAAATTCAGCAACTTTTGCACCTAATTCTTTGTAAGTATTTATTTTCTTTCTTACTTTTTGAATCACAACTTCATCTCGCTCTCGCTCTTGTCCCGTAAGTTCATAAAACAGCTCACTTATCAGGGATAGTATGGGAACTTCCCACAAAATAGTTCGGTACCAATAGCCTTCTATTTTTACTTGTACATCTGTTCCATTTTGTATTACTTCTACTTCTGAGGGGTCATACCTGTATCCTTGTAAAAAGTCTAAATACGCCGGACTTAAATAAGGGCAATTAACTCTTAAATAATCTTTTTCTTCACGCGTCAGACTTAAACCGGATAAAGAGCAAATCCGTTCTTTTAATACTTCTGCAAATCCCTTTGGAAACTCATGATTTCCACGGTTTATAAATTGATATTTAGCTCGGGTACTTGGGTATAATTTTACCGCTGCATACTGCATGGTAAATTTATAAAAATCATTGTCTAAGATGGAGTTGAAACTCATTGTAGGTTCTATTATAGTCCAAACTTACTGCTTTTTACACTTTGAACTTCTGATTTCATACATAATTCCATAAAAAAACTCGGAATTTTCTATAATTCCGAGTTAAAATCAAGTTAATTATGAAAAAAACTATCTAATTATTTATCAATTGAACCTAAAACTCTTTGCATAAAATGATTGGCTGCATCTCGTTCAGTCATCCCATTTTCTACCAAAGATTTCATTTCCATTGCTCCACAAATGTTTGAGATGATTTCTCCTATGGCTTCTTGTTCATCTTCCTTTACAGCAGGTGAATCCGCATAAGCCTCCAAAACACTTAGCGTACTTTCCATGTCTTGCATGGAACAGTTTTTTTGTAAATTTTTATAAACTGGCAATTTCATTGTTCAATTCTTTTAAATGTTCTTCTTTAGATGTAACTAATTGATTTACAATATTATTACTTTCATAAATTGCAAATGTGGGTAAATTGGTTACCTCTGCTAATTTTCGACTTTCCGGAAACTTCTCAGCATCTACATAAATATACTGAATCTCAGGGTTAGCTTCTGCCAATCTTTTTACTTTCGGCTTTAGTAACCGACAGTTTCCACACCATGCTGCTCCAAACTGAACCAATGATTTGTTATTTTGGTCTAAAAGTTCAGGTAAATTGTCTTCTGTTAGTTCTGTAAACATATTGAAAACAATTAAGCGTTAGACAAATATTCTGCTACACCTTCTTTGGTTGCATTCATTGCTGTCTTTCCTTCTTCCCAGTTTGCCGGACAAACTTCACCGTATTTTTCTACATGAAGAATGGCATCTAAAAGTCGTACATACTCGTCTATATTTCTACCCAATGGCAAATCATTGATGGTTTCATGTCTAACTACACCATTTTTGTCAATGATAAAAGTTCCACGGTAAGCGATTGGAAGTCCTTCAAAAACAATTCTTTCCGACTCATAATCATTTACATATTCACCTGCCAACACACCATAATCCATAGAAATTGTTTTTGCCAAATCTGCAACTACCGGATAAGTTACTCCTTGGATTCCTCCATGATTTTTTTCAGTATTTAACCATGCTGCATGTGTTTCTTCTGAATCGGTAGAAACAGCAACTACTACAGTATCTCTTTGTTCAAATTCTGCTAATTTTGCTTGAAATGCGTGTAATTCAGTTGGACATACAAATGTAAAATCTTTTGGATAAAAGAACAATACGATGTTCTTCTCACCGATTGGTAATGTAAAATCATTTACGATTTCCTCTCCGTTTAAAACTGCCGGAGCTACAAATTGAGGTGCTTTTTTTCCTACTAATGACATAATCTATTTATTTTTAATTTTTTACTGGTACAAAAGTATACTTTGATTTTGGGTATTTATCGGTTTACT
>JBKEAG010000118.1:0-4886 GCA_047972025.1 Moheibacter sp. | reverse complement strand
CGGTCATTGATGATTTGGATTTTTTGAGCCTTATGACCTGCTGCCTTGAAAATTTCTGCTACGGAATAGCCCAATAAATTGTTTCTGATATGCCCTAAATGAATGGGTTTATTAGTATTGGGTGAAGAGTATTCAACCATCACGGATTTAGATTCAGAATTGAGTTGTACCAATCCAGAGTCTTCATTAAAAGCATTATCTAAAAGGCTTTTTGACCAAAAAGAATTAGGAAAACTTAAATTTAGAAATCCTTTGACAACATTAAATTCTGAAATTTCTTTTTTAGAAAGTAATGCGTTCCCTATTTCTTCTCCAATTTGTTCAGGTTTCTTTTTTAATTCCTTAATTAGGGGAAAGATAATTAAAGTATATTGCCCTTCAAATTCCTTGCGTGTATGTTGAATCTCAAGTTGAGTAGGGGTAATTTGATATAGTTCTGAAATAGTGTCAGTAAGTATTTTTGAAATTTGGTCTTTGAGGTTCATTATCTAGTTGCTCTATTTTTTATTAAAAGGTTTTCAAAACCTCTGAAATTTCTAATTATTTGCCATAGTTGTAAATACATTTTGGACATCATCATCTTCTTCAATCTTCTCCAAAAGTTTATCAATATCAGCTTGTTCTTCTTCTGTTAATTCTTTTGTGACTTGAGGAATTCGGTCAAATCCACTGGAAATAATTTCGATACTATTTTCCTCAAAATACTTTTGAAGCGAACCAAAACTTTCAAAAGGTGCATAAATAACTATGTTTCCTTCTTCTTCAAAAACTTCTTCTGCACCATAGTCAATTAACTCAAGCTCCAATTCTTCTACATCAATTTCATTTCCCTGAACCGTAAAATTACAAATATGGTCAAACATGAATTCTACGGAGCCTTGTGTTCCCAAATTTCCATTGCATTTGTTAAAATAGCTACGAATATTTGCTACTGTTCGGTTATTATTGTCTGTTGCCGTTTCTACTAAAACAGCAATTCCATGTGGCCCATAACCTTCAAATAGAACCTCTTTAAAATCTGCTGTATCTTTATCAGAGGCTTTATTTATAGCTCTCTCTACATTGTCCTTTGGCATATTTGCAGCCTTGGCATTTTGAATTACGGCACGCAAACGGGAATTGGCTTCAGGATTTGGGCCACCTTCTTTCACAGCCATTACTATATCCTTTCCGATTCGGGTAAAAGTTTTGGACATGGTTGCCCAACGTTTCATTTTTCTACCTTTTCTAAATTCGAATGCTCTTCCCATTTTAGTTAAATTTTTAGCATTGCAAAATTAAACAATTTTAGGAAAAATTATATACTTTTCCATTCGTCTAAAAGCTGATCAAATACTATCTTTGCAGAAAAGATACCAAAAAAGTAGATATGAAAAGTGTCATTGAGGAATACCAAGCAATTGTAGGTAAAGCATTAGAGGAATATACGTTTAAAAATCTAACACCCAGTGAATTGTATGAGCCATGTGATTATATTCTAAGCATTGGTGGAAAGCGTTTACGTCCTGTTATCGTTATGTTGGGTTCTTATGTTTTTGATGGTAAGGTTGAAGATGTTATAAAACCTGCAATGGCAATTGAGTATTTTCATAACTTTTCATTGATGCATGATGATATTATGGATGTGGCTCCGCTTAGACGCGGGAAAGAAACGGTTCACATTAAATACAATATAAATACAGGAATTTTGTCCGGTGACGGGATGTTGGTAAAAGCCTATGAAATGTTTGAAGATTTACCTGCTGATAAATACAAGGCTGTAACAACACTGTTTACCAAAACGGCAATAGAACTATGTGAAGGACAGCAGTATGATATGAATTTTGAAACCCAAAAGGAAGTGAGTTATGAAGAGTATATTCAAATGATTACACTAAAAACAGGTGTAATGATGGGTGCTTCTTTGAAAATCGGAGCATTGATAGCCGATGCATCAGAGGAAGATTATGAAAATTTATACCAATTTGGGAAAAACCTTGGAATTGCATTTCAGTTAAAAGATGACTATCTAGATGTGTTTGGTCAGCAGGATTTTGGGAAAATACATGCTGGAGACATTTTTGAAAACAAAAAAACAATTCTCTTTATAAAAGCATTGAAATTAGCCGATCCAAAATCAGCAGATGAATTACGGTTTTGGTATAGTATGAAAACAGATAATGTAGATAAAATCTATGCAGTTGAAAAAATATTTAGAAAACTGAAAGTAGATGTGGAGGTGATGAATTTAATTGGAGAATATACAGACATAGCAATTGGTTTTTTAAACAAAATTCAAGTAGCAGAAGAAAAAAAGAAACAAGTCAAAGCACTTGCTTCATCTTTGATAGATAGACAGATTTAATGCAGTTTAGAACAGAACTTTTTCTTCCGGAAGCGAGTCAGAAAATCACGCATAGTAGAAATATACTAGGTATTGGCTCTTGCTTTGTTGACACAATAGGTGAGAGGTTAGACAAAGCCAAGTTTAAAGTTTTACTCAATCCATTTGGTACATTATTTCACCCTTTGGCAATAGAAAATGCGTTGATGCGCATTCACTCGTTGGCGTACTATACACCAGAAGAGATTTTCAAATACAACGAACTATTTTTCAGTTGGGATCATCATTCATCATTTAGTCGGATTTCAGAGAAGACAACTTTAGAGAAAATTAATACAGAACTGGAAATTGCCAATGAATTTATACACTCAACAGATTGTTTTATTTTGACTTTTGGAACTTCTTGGGTATATAAATTAAAGGAATTAGACTTATTTGTAGCCAATTGTCATAAAATTCCAAATTCAAATTTTACCAAGCATTTACTGACCGATGTACAAATTAAATCATCTATTAAAAATTGTTTTGATTTACTATTGGACATTAATCCCAATGCACAAATCATTACGACAATTAGTCCGGTTCGACATGTAAAAGATGGATTGGTGGAAAACAACATTAGCAAATCGAAACTGCATTCAGGTTTATTTGATGTACTGAGTCATTATCCTCAAGTAGAGTATTTTCCGGCTTATGAATTGATGATGGATGATTTACGTGATTATCGTTTTTACAAGGAGGATTTGATTCACCCTAACGAAATGGCAGTTCAATATATTTGGGAAAAATTTTCTACAACCTATTTTGATTCTGAAACGTTAGAGAAAATTAAACTTACCCAAAAAATCCATTCTGCCTTGATGCATAGACCTATGAATAGGAACACGAGTTCATACAAAGAGTTTATTTATAAAGCATACAAGCAAATAGAGTCAGTAGAGTCTCGTTTTCCAAAAAATAGTTTTGTAGAAGAGAAACTTACATTAAAAAAATTGATGACCGATGCTAATTGATACGCACACACATCTCTATTCAGAGGAGTTTGATATAGATAGAGATGAAATGATTCAACGTGCAATGGAAATAGGAGTTGAACATTTTTATATTCCGGCAATTGATTCAAGTTATACGGAGCGAATGTTAGCTTTGGAAGCAGTTTATCCTAAAAATATGCACCTGATGATGGGGTTTCATCCTACTTCTGTAAAACCGGAGTCTTATGAGCAGGAACTGGAGCATGTGAAAGCATGGTTAGACAAACGGAAATTTTCAGCAGTTGGAGAGATTGGGATTGATTTGTATTGGGATAAATCAACCCTACCACAACAGCAAATAGCCTTTAAACAACAAATTGCTTGGGCAAAAGAAAAAGGTTTGCCTATTGTCATTCACGGACGAGAAAGTTTTGATGAAATTTTTGAAATTTTGGAGGAAGAGAAAGATGAAAAACTCTATGGGATTTTTCACTGTTTTACTGGAACTAAAGAACAAGCAAAACGTGCCATTGATTTTAATCTAAAGCTAGGAATAGGAGGGGTAGTTACCTTTAAAAATGGAAAGATTGATCAATTTTTAAATGAAATTCCACTAGAACACATTGTATTGGAAACAGATTCACCTTATTTGGCTCCAACACCATATAGAGGGAAACGGAACGAGTCCGCATACTTACAAAATATACTTCACAAATTGGCTGAAATCTATAATTTACCAGAAAACGAAATAGCTCAATCTACTTCAAAAAATGCTTTGACTGTCTTTGGTGAGTAAATTAACGAAATAAATTTTTCTAATTCATTAGCTATCTTCTAGGTTGAACTCAGCCAATTTCAAAACCTTTGAGCAGTATTTTAATTCTTTATATATCCTTTATAAAGGATATATATGGTTAATCTAATTCAATTATTTCTATAATTAATTAAATTTAAAATTTATATAAATAACTGTTAATAAGCTATATGTAATTTTAAATTTCATACTATATAAAGATGTTTGCTTATTTAAAATAAATTTATTTCCTTTGTAAGAGAAATAATAATTTAAAATTAGACTTAATGATTCGTACCCAAAAATTATATTACCTACTCACTCTTTTTATGTTATGTTCTTTTGGCAATATGGTGTATGGTCAACAATACACCATAAAAGGTAAAGTTATAAACAAAGACAAACAGCCGGTAGAGTTTGTTAATGCTACATTGTTAAAAAATGATACAATATATATAGCAGGAACAGTTACCGACAGTCTGGGCGTTTTTTCGTTTCAAGCCGAGAAAGGTAATTACAGTTTGATTTTGGAGGAGTTTGGCGTGGAATATTTTCACCGGCGTTTTGAACTTGTTCAGGATACAGATTTGGGCGAAATAGAAATTGAGGAATCCATAGAGTTGGAAGGGGTAACAATAACCGCAAGGAGAAAATTGATACAACAGAAAGTTGATAGAATGGTGTTTAACGTAGAAAACTCGATTGCATCACAAGGAATGAGTGGCTTAGATGCGTTAAGAAACACCCCTTTGGTTAGGGTTCAGAACGATAATGTTTCGATTGTTGGGAAAGGTGG
>JBKEAG010000065.1:0-13499 GCA_047972025.1 Moheibacter sp. | reverse complement strand
GAAGCAGCAATTCGAAATGTTATAAAAAATATTTTGTTGGATGAGGACAAAAGCTATGAAGTTGATGTTGCCGAAGATGGAGAAGAAGGACTTTCTAAAATCAAAGAATCCACCTATGATTTGGTTATCAGTGATATAAAAATGCCCAAAAAAGATGGAGTACAAGTTTTGGTAGAAGCACTGGACGTAAACCCTGATTTACCTTTTTTGATGATTTCCGGTCATGGTGATATAGATACAGCGGTTGATTGTATAAAAAAAGGTGCGTTTGACTATATTTCAAAACCACCGGATTTGAATCGTTTTTTAAGTACTGTTAGGAATGCTCTAGATAAGCGTGTTTTACTTACAAAAAATAAAGAGCTTACAACAGAAAATAAAGCACTGAAGCGTAAAGTAGCCAAACAATATGAAATGGTTGGTTCTTCTGCTATTTTGGATACGATTCGAAATATTATAAATAAAGTAGCGGATACAGATGCACGTGTATTAATCACAGGTCCAAATGGATCAGGAAAGGAATTGGTAGCCCATCATATTCATGAAAAAAGTTCACGAAATAGAATGCCGTTAGTTGAGGTGAATTGTGCAGCTATCCCATCTGAATTGATTGAAAGTGAGTTGTTTGGTCATGTAAAAGGTTCGTTTACAGGAGCGCACAAAGACAAAGAGGGTAAATTTGAATTGGCGAATGGAGGAACTATTTTTCTTGATGAAATAGGAGATATGAGTTTACCGGCACAAGCCAAAGTTTTACGAGCTTTACAAGAAGGGGAAATTTCGAGAGTTGGTGCAGATAAAGAAATCAAGGTAGATGTGCGGGTCTTGGCAGCAACGAATAAAGACTTGCGAAAGGAGATAGATGAAGGACGGTTTAGAGAAGATTTGTACCATAGATTGGCAGTCATTGTTATAGAAGTTCCGGGGTTGAATGATAGAAGAGAAGATATAGCAGAATTGGTACACCATTTCTCAGCCCAAATTGCGAACTCTTCAGGTATGCCGAGTAAAGAGTTTTCAAAAGAAGCAATCAAAGTTTTAGAAAAATACGATTGGACAGGAAACATCAGAGAACTTCGAAATGTAGTAGAAAGAATGTTGATTTTGGGAGGAGACCCTATTTCTAAAAAGGATGTGGAAGATTTTGTAAAGAAATAAGATACTAAATAGATAAATAATTCGTTGAACAGTAAAACAAAATTAGGTATGAAAAAGATGATTGTATTGGGGTTATTGGGATTATTCTTTACTGCTTGTGGTTCAAAAGAAGAGAAAAATAATGAAGAACTTAGTCCAAGTGATATAGAAAACATTACACAAACTTCTCAAATGAATATAGAAGAAATCAGTTATGAGGGTACGTTTAAGGGAAAAGTAAAAGGAAAAGAAGTAGAGTTAAAGATAGATGATAGTGATTTTGAAATTTCTGAAAGTGGAAGAAAAGCAAAAGGAACTTGGTCAATTATAAATGATGGTGCAACAGTAGAATTAGAGCCAACCAGCGGTTCTGTTCGAGTGAAATATTACGGAGTATCAGATAACGATACTTGGGTTGCTTTGACTGACAGTGCTACTTATCCTGACACTGAAGAATACCTAAAACGAATCCCAGATTAATGAAAAAACTACATTTGTTAATCCTGTTATTTACCATTTCGTTTACTTCCTGTAGTAAGGAAAATAAAACACAGCAAATAGGTGAACGATTTTTTGAAACACTTTCACAACGAAAAGAAGTGGACAAAATGCTGTCTTTTTATGCCTCTAAATTTGAATATGAAAATATAGCATTTGAATCAGAAACAGACAATCCTCAATTTTTGTATGAAGAGTTTTATGGATGGAAAGACCCGGCAATGAAATATGTTTCTGAGGAAACCATTCAAGTAGATGAAATCATTAGTAGTGATTCCTCAATTATAGCAAAAGGTTCAACCATGCCCTATACTTATAATGGTAAAGAAGTCAAAGGAACCCAATTTGTAATTTGGCTAGAATTAGACAAAGATTTAAAAGTTAAAAAACAAACAGATTGGTTTGCCTATCCCATGGAGGAAATCATTGAAGCATTTTATTTGAAAAATAATATGCAGATTGAGTAAATAACAAATTACTTAGGAAATTTTCTTTCGCATTAATCCTTCTTGAGCAACACTAGCTATTAATGCCCCATCTCGGCCGAAAATTTTCCCTGAAGTCAATCCTCTAGCGTTAGAAGTGCTTGGGGCATCAATTGAATACAAAAACCAATCAGAAAAGTCTTTTGGCATTCGATGAAACCACATGGCATGATCTAAACTAGCCATTTGGGTATTGCCAAAGTGAGCCTCTGAAGCATGTGGTTGAAGTGCAGTAACCAAAATATTATAATCAGACGTATAAGCCAATATTTCTTGAAAATGTTGAAGTGTTAGCTGTTCAGTTGGTTCATTTAGTTGAAACCAGACATTTTGAGTTGGAGGTAGGTTTACTTTTTCCAGTGGATTATTAATTACCGTAGGTTTAAATGTAACAGGACGTTCTAATCCCAAAAAATCACCAAAACTCTTAGGTAAAATATCCTTAGTCTGTTCATAAATATCTTCCCAACTTAGTAATTTTTCAGGAGACGGAACATTAGGCATTTCAGTTTGAAATTCTAGTCCAACTTCTGTCTTTTGGAAAGAACAAGCCATCACAAAAATAGGTACATCATCTTGCTCTGCCGTTACATAGCGAGTTGTAAAACTCCCACCATCCCGTATCAGCTGCACTTTATATACAATTGGTTTTTGGAGATTTCCTGGTAATATAAAATAAGCATGCATGGAATGGCAAATTCGCTCTTTGGGCAAAGTTCTATAAGCAGCATTCAGTGCTTGAGCCAAAACTTGTCCTCCAAAAACAGTAGAACTTCCAACGGTTTTACTAAAACCTTCAAAAGTTTCCGGAGCAATTTCTTTTAAGTGAAGTAAATCAATTAATTCCTGTGTTGTTTTCATTTTTAGAAATTCAAATTTTTATTTAATTGATGACTAAAATTTAGAGCAGATTTGTATTCCGTTTTTAGTTGCTCAACTAAATCAGAAACACTTAAAACTGAGTTGATTTCAGTCACTCCATGTCCGGCAGACCAAATGTCTTTCCAAGCTTTTGCATTCTCACTGCTTAATTTAGAAAAATCTTCTTCTTTCTTTTCAGTTAAATTAATTCTGGCATTTTCTATACTTTTGAGTAAAAAATTAGCATTTACTCCAGAAACACCATCAGTATAAATCACATCGCTAATTCCTGAATTTATTACCATTTGTTTATAATCATCTTGTGCCAAACACTCCTTTGTTGCTATAAACCGAGTTCCCATATAGGCAAAATCAGCACCAACTAATTGAGCAGCTAATATTTCATTTCCGGTAGAAATACTTCCTGCAAGAATTACAGTTCCTTGAAAAAAATGTTTGATTTCAGCAATTAAGGCAAATGGATTGGCGGTTCCGGCATGTCCTCCGGCACCGGCACTTACGCAAATAATTCCATCTACTCCGGCTTCAGCAGCTTTTTCGGCATGACGTTTTTTTACAATGTCATGAAAAATCAAACCACCATACTCATGAACTGCATCTACAATTTCTTTAACAGCCCCTAGTGAGGTGATAATCAGAGGGACTTTGTATTTTACACATAATTCTAAATCGGGTAAGAGACGAGGGTTGGTCTTGTTTACAATTAGATTTACACCAAATGGAGCTGGTTTTTGTCCTGTTTCTTCTTCAAATTGTTTTAACTCAGAAGTAATTTCTTTGAGCATTGCTTCAAAGTCAGCCGTTGTTCGTCCATTAAGTGCAGGAAATGTACCTACAATTCCATTTTTACAACATTCTATTGCCAATTTGGTTCCTGAAATTAGAAACATAGGAGATGCTATAACGGGTAAAGTGAGTTGTGATTTTAATTCTTGTATCGTCATATTTTTTGAATAAAAAACTCCACCGTAAAGTGGAGTTTAAAATTAATAGTTTTATTTGATTATCGGTTACTGATATCGGTATAATCTCTTTGTGTAGCACCAGTATAAATTTGTCTTGGACGACCAATTGGTTCATTATTATTGCGCATTTCAATCCATTGAGAAATCCATCCGGGTAGGCGACCTACGGCAAATAGAACGGTAAACATTTCTGTTGGAATACCAAATGCACGGTAAATCAATCCAGAGTAGAAATCTACGTTTGGATATAATTTTCTAGAGATGAAATAATCATCTTCTAAAGCAGCTCGTTCTAATTTTTTAGCAATTTCTAGCGATTCGTCCTCTATTCCTAGTTTATCCAATACCTGATCGGCTGCTTTTTTGATGATTCTAGCACGGGGATCAAAGTTTTTATAGACTCTGTGTCCGAATCCCATTAGTCTAAAGTCATCATCTTTATTTTTTGCTTTGTCCACCCATTTCTGAACATCACCTCCATCTTCTTTGATTCTATCAAGCATTTCCACAACTGCTTGGTTTGCTCCACCATGAAGTGGTCCCCAAAGTGCAGAAACACCGGCAGAAATAGAAGCAAATAATCCGGTGTGGGCAGAACCAACTAGCCGAACAGTTGAAGTGGAACAGTTTTGCTCATGGTCTGCGTGTAGAATTAATAATTTGTCTAAAGCGTCAATGACAACCGGATCTATATCTAAATCGCGATTAGGTTGATTGAACATTAGTTGATAGAAATTCTCCACATAGCCTAGCTTACTGTCAGAATAATTTAAAGGTAAACCTTTCACTTTTCTAAGTGTCCAAGAAGCAAGTACAGGGAATTTACCTAGCAAAGTAACTGCTGCGCGGTACATATCTTCTTTTGACTTTGCATCTACTGCTTTTGGGTTAAATGCTGTTAAGGCACTAGTCAAAGTAGATAGGACTCCCATGGGGTGTGCACTGCTTGGAAATGCAGCAAGTATTTTGGAAATATCTTCTGAAACCATGTTAAATTCCTTGATGTCTGAATTGAATTTCTCCATTTCAGTTGCTGTTGGTAGTTCACCCTTTAGCAATAAATACATGACCTCTGTGAAGTTGGACTTTTCTGCCAGTTGTTCAATTGGATAGCCTCGGTATAGTAAAACACCTTCCTCACCATCTAAATATGTGATAGCACTTTTACAAGAACCGGTATTTTTGTATCCGGGGTCTAGTGTTACAATTCCTCCTGACTGAGAACGAAAACTAGAAAATTCTAGATATTTCTCGTTCATAGTTCCTGACCCTACGGGTAACTCTACTTCGTTTCCGTTATAATTAAATTTTGCGTTATTTGACATTGTATTATAAAGTTTAGTAAGCAATATACAATAAACTCAAGTGATTTTCAAAATGGGTTGTATTGATATTTCTTATGAAATTATTAATTTATTTTAAAAGCTGAAAATTGAGGGTAAACGGCTGTTTCACCAAGTGTTTCCTCAATTCGGATTAACTGATTGTATTTTGCCATTCGGTCTGAACGAGAAGCTGAACCTGTTTTGATTTGTCCGGTGTTTAGTGCTACTGCCAAATCAGCAATAGTGGTGTCTTCTGTTTCTCCGGAACGGTGAGACATCACAGCGGTATAGCCTGCATTTTGTGCCATTTGTACTGCATCTATAGTTTCTGTTAAAGTTCCAATTTGGTTGACTTTAATTAAAATTGAATTTGCTGTATTGGAATCAATGGATTTTTTTAATTTCTTTACATTGGTTACCAATAAATCATCGCCTACTAGTTGAACTTTTTTACCAATAGCTTCTGTCAACATTTTCCATCCTTCCCAATCGTTTTCGTCCATTCCATCTTCAATAGAAATAATTGGGTATTTTTCAGTTAACTCTTTTAAGTAAGCAACTTGCTCGTCACGACTTCTTATAGCACCTTTCTCACCTTCAAATTTTGTATAATCGTATTTCCCATCAACATAGAACTCTGATGAAGCACAGTCCAAAGCAATTTTGATTTCTTCTCCTGGTTTATAACCGGCATTTTCAATAGCTTTTAGTATAGTGTCTAGCGCATCTTCAGTTCCATCAAAAGTAGGAGCAAAACCACCTTCATCTCCTACAGCAGTAGATAGATTTCGGTCATGTAATAATTTTTTCAGATGATGAAATATTTCAGCACCCTTTTGTAGTGCATGAGAAAATGAATCAGCTACTACGGGCATTACCATAAATTCTTGGAAAGCAATTGGAGCATCAGAATGTGAGCCTCCATTGACAATGTTCATCATAGGAACAGGAAGAATTTTAGCATTTGTTCCACCCACATAACGGTAAAGAGGCATATTCAATTCATTTGCAGCAGCATGGGCAACGGCTAAGGAAACGCCTAGAATAGCATTTGCTCCGAGTTTGGATTTGTTTTCAGTTCCATCTAGCTCTATCATGGTTTTATCAATCAAAACTTGTTCGAATACATTGAATCCAACAAGTTCCTTTGAAAGGATTTCATTTACATTATTCACTGCATTTTGGACTCCTTTTCCCATAAAGGAATTTCCTCCGTCTCTTAGCTCTACAGCTTCATGCTCTCCGGTAGAAGCTCCTGATGGAACGGCTGCTCTTCCCAAAATTCCAGATTCTGTAACAACATCTACCTCAACTGTAGGGTTTCCTCTTGAATCTAAAATTTGTCTTGCATGAATTTGTACAATGATACTCATTTTGATATGAAATTTTTAATGAAGCCCAAATGTAGTGAAAATTGCTATTTTTTTGGTAGTCAAAGTAGTATTTTTTAGAAAAAAAGTAACACTTGGCACGGTATTTATTACTAATTGGTAAAACAAAGTACCTTTTTATGAATTGGATTCAAAAATTTTTAGTAATATCTTCGGGGAGTTCTACTTCTATTTTAGCCAAAACACCTACTGAAATTAATAAACATGTAGGAATTGGTGGCGTGATTTTGTTTACGGCTATTTTAGCGTCGCTTAGTTCGGGCTATGCGTTGTATTCTGTTTTTGATAATGTTTGGGTGGCAGTTGGTTTTGGGTTGTTATGGGGCTTGATGATTTTTAATTTGGATAGATTCATTGTGGCTTCTATGCGAAAATCAGGAAATTTTTTTCGTCAATTTTTTGCTGCAACACCTCGTATTGTTTTAGCTGCTTTACTCGGGATTGTGATTTCTAAACCTTTGGAGTTGCGCATTTTTCAAAAAGAGATAGATAAACAGTTAAATGTAATCATCAATCGAAATAAAACGGCTCTACAAGACTCTGTAAATACACGATATGTACAACTAACTTCTAATTTGAATAATGAACGAAATGAAATTTATACGAGAATTAATTCTTTGCGTGATGCGTACAATCAGGCTTCAACTGAGTTGGAAAAAGAAGTTGTAGGGACAGTCACAGAAACAACTACTGGAAAAGTGGGGTATGGACCTAATGCGAAAAGAAAAGAAGAGTTAAAAAGAGTGAAGCAAGAGGAATTGGAAACTTATATGACCCAAGTTCAACCTCGACTTTTTGAATTGAACAAGGAAATTGATGGTTTAAATAAGCAAAAACAGACCGAATTGGATATTGCTCGACCAACAGAAGATGGTTACACAGGGTTTGCTGCTAGAATACAGGCTTTGGATGTAATTCTATTTTGGGGATGGCTTCGTTGTTCATTATGGGGGTATTTATTTCATTGGAAATGGCTCCAGTTTTGGTGAAGTTAATTACTCCAAAAGGACCTTATGACTATTTGTTGGAAAAACACGAGTATTCGTTTAAAATGTTTGGTTGGGAAGTAAAAGAAAAGTTAGATGTTTCCTCTAGCGAAAGGGTACTTATTCACAAGAAAAAAAGTGAGAGAAAAGTGAGAGAGTCATTTTAGGTGGTTTTGTTGTGAATGAATGGAATTAAAATTAAGAAATAGAAAATATAAATTAAGCATTGTAAAAAAGATATTTTTGATAAATTTACGCTTCAGAATTACTAGATGGAAACACCTAAAAATGCCAAGTCAAAAAAAGAATATCCTTTTCTAGAAAAACTTGAGCAAAAAATTGAAAATGGAAAGCGACCCGATGCTCCGGAAAATAAGATAAAACGCCACTACCAAAGAGGAACTTCACAAATTGCAAAAAAAATGGGTGAAGAATCAGTTGAGATGGTTATAGCATCAGAACAAGGGAGCGATGAGAATTTTCTTGAAGAGGCAGCCGATGTTTTTTTCTATTATTTGATGTCACTTCATGCGCGTGGGTTTAAACTTCGTGATGTTTTGAAAATACTGAAGAAGCGACACAAAAAGAAGTAACCTACTTTCATTGCTTTTGTATGACGGAGAATAAATCACGAAAAAAACAAGCAAAATTACTTCGGACTTTTAGAAAAGTTCATAGAACTACGGGAGCAATATTATTCATTTTTTTCTTCTTTGTCTCCATAACTGGACTTTTGCTTGGCTGGAAGAAACACAGCAACGGAAACATATTGCCAAAATCTTACAAGGGTACATCTACAAATCTAAAAGATTGGTTACCCATAGATAGTTTACACACTATAGCCTGTAACGTGTTACACGATTCTATATCTTCTGATTTGTCATTGGATTTAGAGCGGATTGATATTAGAAAGAACAAAGGGATGGTAAAATTTGTCTTTATAGACCATTATTGGGGTGTGCAGCTTGATGGAGCAACGGGAGATTTGTTGCATATAGAGCGTAGGCGTTCTGATTTTATAGAAAATATTCATGACGGCTCTATACTAGATTACTATTTTGAAACAGAAGGAGAGCTATTTAAACTAGTATATACAAGTGTAATGGGAACTGCACTACTCATCTTTACAGTAACGGGGTTTTGGTTATGGTACGGACCAAAACGAATGAGAAGAAATACTAGAAAACAAATAAATTAGTACTAATTAGATTAATTAATCTAAAAAAATGGTTGAATATTTCTGTAAAATCCATTGATATAATCGGTAAAATAACCAACCAATTATAAGTCCTAAAAGCGCACCACAAGAGACATCTAGTGGAAAATGTACACCTAAATAAATTCTACTATAAGCAATAAATGATGCCCAAATCAATAAAAATACGATAAACCACTTTATTTTAGAACGAAATACCATTCCTAAAAAGAGAGCAAGTGCAAAATGATTGGTAGCATGTGCAGAAGTAAAACCGAACCTACCCCGACGTTCACAACCCACCGGACGCATGATTCCTTCAAACTCCTCAGTAAAACAGGGGCGAGGTCGCTTGAAAAAGTCTTTTAATAAGTTTGTAATTTGATCCGTAGCTACAACCATCAAAAATGTTAATCCTAGTAGAAGAAGTGTTTTTTTCCAACCGTAATTTTGCCAAAGTAAAAATAATATAATAACGTAAAACGGAATCCAACTGAATTTATAGGAAATAAATCGCCAAAAATCATCCCAATTTGTACAACCCAAATTATTCAGGTGAAGAAAAAGTTCCTTATCAAGCTGAATGATTTCTTGCACTTTTTACTTTCGTTTAATTGGACCGATGGTATCATCAATGGTTTCATCAATTTCAGACTTGGTATTTAAAATTGAATCTTGAATTTCTGTTTTTGAATTTTGAATTGCATCTTGAACATCTTTTACTGGATTTATATCATCTACCGGTGTCATAATCTCTCTTTTTATATCTTCTGTTGCTTTTTTCATGGCACGCATTCCTTCTCCCAAACCTCGGGCTATTTCCGGAATTTTTTTTGGACCAAAAATTACTACAGATAATAATAAAATTACTGTAATTTCTGAGAAACTTATAAATGCGGGTAAAATTGTCAACCAATTCATGGTACAAAGATAACTAACTTGAGTTAAATTTTTAAAATAAAAAAACCGCCTTTTACAAAGACGGTTTATAATTTTATATTTCAATCAAATTATTTTGATTTTAGATTTTTAGCATATTCTTTTTTTGTTAAATCATACATAATCTGTGAGGAAATGTAGATAGATGAATAAGTACCTATAATCACACCAATCAACATGGCAAACATGAATCCCTTGATGGTTTCACCACCGAAAATAAAGATAATGAGTACTACCAAAATCATACTGATAGATGTATTCATGGTTCTTGAAAGCGTATTGTTCGTTGATTTGTTAATTAACTCATCAAGTGGCATATTAGGGTACATTCCTAAATATTCCCTGATTCGGTCAAAGATAATCACCGAGTCATTGATGGAATAACCAATCACTGTAAGAATTGCAGCAATAAATGCTTGGTCAATTTCCAAGTTGAAAGGTAAAATACCGTGTAGAGCTGCAAATAGTCCTAAAATAACAATAACGTCATGAAGAGCACCGATGACTATACCTACACCAAACTGCCATTTGAAACGAATAAGAATATAAATTCCTACTGCTATAAGTGCAAGTACTACTGCGATTAATGATGCTCGTGTGGTACCATCGGCAATGGTAGGACCAACTTTTACAACGGACATGATACCAATTTCAGTTTCATCACTAGAGAATTGTTCGTATGAAAAATTAGCGGGTAATTTTCCTTTTACTCCTTCAAAAATCTTTTGTTTTATTTCTTCATCAACTGCTGTTGATTCTTCATTTGCTTTTAGTTTGGTTGTGATTTTAACCTGATTAGATGGTCCAAATGTTTTCACTGTTGGTGCTGATGAAGTTCCTTGATCATCTACCAATGTTTTTTCCAAATCAAGTCGAAGTTCGTTTGCACTAACCGGTTTTTCAAAACGAACGGTATAAGTTCTTCCCCCTTCGAAATCAACTCCCATGTCAAATCCTCTTGTAAAGATTATAGCTAGACAGATAATGGAAATGATAATGGATAGCCAATAGAACATTTTTCTTTTTGCCATGAAGTCAATGTTCAACCCTTGGAACCAATTTTTTGTGATAGGGGTAAAGAATTTCACTTCTTTTCCTTTGTCCAATCTTCTGTCAATAAATAATTTGGTTAAGAAAATTGCTGTAAATAATGAACAGAATAAACCAATTAATAAGGTAATTGCAAATCCTTGAACCGGTCCTTTACCGAAGATTAATAGAATTGCTGCTGTAAGGATAGAAGTTACGTGTGAATCGACAATTGCTGAAATAGCCCCTTTCCATGAGTAGGCAATAGCAATTGCTTCTTTTAGATTTTTACCATGATGAAGCATTTCATCTTTTACACGTTCGTTGATAATGATGTTGGCATCAATAGCAATAGCCAAGGTCAAGATGATACCCGCAATACCCGGTAGGGAAAGCGTAGCACCAAATAGTCCAACCATTAATCCTAATAAGAATAAAGTGTTAATGGTAACGGCGATATCTGCATAAATTCCGGCTTCACTGTAATAGAAAACCATCCAAATTAAAATAAGTAAGAATACGGCAGCAAATGCAATAATTGAACTATTGATAGCTTCTTGTCCTAGTGACGGACCAACTTCTTCCAATTGTACAATTTTTGAAGATGCCGGTAAGCTACCTGCTTGTAGGATATTGGCTAAATCTTGTGCTTCGTTCAAGGTGAAGTTACCTGAAATCTGGGAGCTTCCTCCTGAAATTTTCTCATTGATATTCGGAGCAGAATACACCATGTTATCTAGTACAATAGCAATGGAGTTTCCTATATTTTGCTCGGTAATGTTGGCCCATTTGGCTGCACCTTCAGAATTCATTTTCATTGTAACAACAGGTTCGTTTGATATAGAACCTGTGTTTCTTTCACCGGCAGCTTGGTTAATAACATCACCTGGTAATAACGGTTGATTTTCTTGATCACCACTTAAAGCATATAAAGAAAGGTATTTCCCATTGATATTGGTATCTTTACTTTCTACCGGTTTGTTTGCCCAAGAATATTTGAAATTACGGATACTTGAAGGCATACTGGCTTTTAGTCCCTGTGCGTTTAGTACAGTGTTGAATATAGCCGTATCTTTTGTTGCAACAGAAAATAGAGAATTACCCTCTAGCGGTTGATTGATAACAGATTGTAAATTCTGCAAGTCTGTTTTTATACCTAATGATTGAGGATTTAGCGTAGTAAAATAGGAAGTAACTTGAGGATTGTTAGCTTCAACTTTCCAAAACTCTAATTTTGCTGTACTTTGTAGTAAGTTTTTGATTCGGTCTTTGTTTTTCTCTCCCGGCATTTCTACCAAAATACGTCCATCAGCATCACCTCCCAAACGTTGTATGATGGGTTCTACAACACCAAAACGGTTGATACGTGAGGAAATTACTTGGTAAGCTGTACCAATCTTTTTGTCAATGTCATCTTTGATGATGTCTTTAACTTCTTGATCACCAGCGTTGAACTCAACTAAGTTAGCATTTTGTCGATTTCCAAAAATATCAGCTGATGCATATTTTAAACTGGTTTGATTTTTTTCAGTTCTAATTCGTTCAAATTCATCAAAGAAAATATCAACATAAGCTCTGTTACCCTGTGAACGTTGTTTGATATCAGCTGAATTTAGAGCTTCTACAAAAATAGGATTTTCACTATGATCTGCTAAATCTTCTAAAAGATCACGAACTTGGACTTGAAGAATTACACTGATTCCTCCTCGTAAATCCAGTCCTAATTTGATTTCTTTGTTTTTAGCATCTCGGTAGTTGTATTTGATGATTCCTAAATTTAGTGTATCATTTGCTAAACTATCCAATACAATTTGTTCATGTGCTTCGTCTCTTGAATTTTCATACGCTTCACATTCAACCTTGTTGGTGTACCAGGTATAACTTAACTGTCTGATGGAAAGGATTCCCAAGATAATTGCAATACCTGCTATGAGCCATTTTCCTCGCATAACTTGTGTCTTATTAAGAAATTTTAACGGGCAAATATAGAGGTATCTGTGAACTTAACCAAAATATTCAGGTTCGTTCATAGGATTTTTTATAATAGAGAATCAATAATTTAGTACTTTGATATGGGAAGTTTTTATATTTCAACGATTCTATTTTTTATCTGAAAGAATAAACTTAATTTTTTCTTACTTTTTTAGTAAATATTTTACCTGAATCATCTATAATCTTTACAATGTAAATCCCTCTTTCTATTCCTTTAGTTGGAACTCTATTGTTGCTTACATTAGTTGTCAAAACTGATTTTCCATTCATATCATAAATAGAAATAGTTTGAACTATTTTGGATGAGCTTTGAATAATTAAATCATCATTTTGAAATACAATTAGAAATGAATTTTTGTTAAGTTCTAAAATATCAGTTACAGAGAGTAATTGATTATTATAAAATGCTATATTTCCATCTGGATTTGTAACCACTAAAGTTTTAGAGTTGTCTGAATTAGAAATGATCTCGTAGGTGAAATCTTCTGAAGGAAAATTCTCACCCGATCCTCCTCCAAAGAAACTGTCAATTTTGCCATCATGATCTGTGTACAATGGAAACATACATTCCTCTAAAGTCATGCTCATTCCATTAGCTATAAAGGAATCTTCATCTAAGTTTATCATATCTATCTCTATCGCGTTGCAACCCGATGTGTTAAATGTATACTCTTC
>JBKEAG010000135.1:0-2325 GCA_047972025.1 Moheibacter sp. | reverse complement strand
CGTTACCTGCAAGCTGAAAAATGAACGCAAAAGAAAAACAGACTGAATTTATAAAAGGTTACTTAAAGCCAAAACTAAAAGAAAACGGATTTCGAACTTCAGGAAACAACTGGTGGAAAATTAATAACGATTTTTTCATCTTAATTAATCTTCAAAACTCACAATGGAATAGTAGAAATGAATTGAGTTTTTGCTTCAATATCGGAGTTGGATTAACTGAAAAGATGAATGACCCAAAAAAGAAAAAACCAACATATTTTGACCTCGCTACTCGATTGAGGGAAAACTCATATTTATCGGATTCAAGAACCAAACACAAATACCGACAAGATAGTTGGCTTGGATATTTGATGACTGATAAAACTGATTTGAGTGACTTTACGAATGAATTGTCAACGGATTTTGAAAAAGACATTCTACCTAAATTAAATGGGCTTGAATCAATTGAAAATTGTTTAAAATTTTACGAAAAATTTGATTTTTGGGGAAAGACACTAAAAATGCAAATTGAAAAATTAAAAATAGGAAATGAATAAAAGCCAGCAGGTAACAATGTATAACCGCAATTACAGCGGATTCGACTACGTCCGAATCCACTCGGAATTGCTAAAGTCAGTTCTTAACCGAATATTTTCGCTATTTTAGCCGTAACTGACGGTTATACTAAAACGTTAGCAGAAATTATAAAACAAAACGTCCAAAATGAAATTGACAATAATTTTGATTTTAATTCCATTATTTAGTTTTGGACAATATGACCCGAAAACCGATGAATACCAACATAAATATATTGTAACAAAAAATGATACAATAAATTATCACATATACTCAAAAGGTGATGTTAAACAAAAAAGCAAAATTCTAATTTTCTTTCATGGTTCGGGTGGAAACCCACTATTTTTAGAAACCATTAAATATGACACAATCTCTGTCACAAAAAATGGTGTAACAAAAAACGAAATTCAAAAATCACAGTTTTTGAACAGTTCAGTCCCTTTTGATTTAGACAAAATGCCAAATGATTATATTTTCGTTTTAATATCGAAAAAAGGTGTTCCATTTTTGGCAGATAAAGATTCTTACAAGCCAAATCAAGTATTCTATGAAAATGAATCACTGAATTACAGAGTGTTTCAAGGAAACGAAGTTATTAAAGAACTTATTAAAACCTATATAAAAAAACCTAAAAAGGTTGTAATTATAGGACATTCAGAAGGTTCTGATGTCGTTGCAAAATTAGGATATTTAAACAAAAAAGTTACGCATATTGGTTATTGGGCAGGTGGTGCAAACACACAATACTATGATTTTGCTTTATTTATCCAAAAAGAAGTCCAAAATGGTAAAAAAACTCAAGCAGAAGCAGTAAAGTCTTTAGATAGTTTGTTTATTGACATTAAAAATATCGTGAATGAACCGAACAATACAAAAAAAGAATGGTTAGGAAATTCCTATCGAAGATGGGCTCAGTTTACCGAGCCATCCATTGACAATCTTTTAAAAATCGAAAAACCATTATTTGTAGCAGTTGCAGGTAAAGATGAATCTGTACCAATTGAAAGTAGTTTATTGATTCCAATTGAATTTATCCGACATAGAAAAGAAAACTTAACCTTTAAAATCTATCCTGATTACAACCATTCTTTTGCAAAACCACCAGAAAATGAAAATGAAGAATGGAGTTGGGAATTTATGACAGTATTCAATGACTTTATGAAATGGGTTGAAAATGAATAACAACTTCTGCTAACGGTCTCGGCTAAATTTCAGTTGCGGAAAAATCCGCAGGATTCTTTCCGCCGTGTCATAAAGATAGCAAATTTGAGTGGAATTTTCGGTAGAAAATTCAGTAGCAATTGAATTTAGGCATTGTTGTTTTTAGTAGCGGCACGTTTGAGTGAGCAGGTTTTACGGCATTTTCATCTGATTTTTTTGTCCGTTTTAATTTGTTTTAAAGTTCAGCATTTTATTCCGCTATTTTGAGTTTACAGCAAGATTAAGTGAAATTCAGCGAAAGGATTTTCTGTTTCAAAGAAGAGTCAGCGTACAGATTGGTTAAAATTTTAACCGTAAACTGGTTTGGTCAGCCGTGGCTATTAAAGGCACAGATTTGTATTCACCGTAACGTTTTTCAATTCAGCGATTTGCTTGTTAAAATTCAGAAATTACTTTTGAGTTTGAGTGAGTACAGCCGCTATTGAAAACAACGGTTTACGTATAAAAGCAGTAGCGGAGTAGGGAAGCGAGAATTTTTGGTTTAGTACCAACATAAGCTACTTGCAATTTTTGTTTTGTAAATTTCGTAAAACAAAATGGAAATTGCAA
>JBKEAG010000126.1:0-6622 GCA_047972025.1 Moheibacter sp. | reverse complement strand
AACAGCTTCACGCTGAGGTTCATTTAGTTCGTCTAGATAGTTTTTCATTGTTTACAAAGGTAGAAGATAGAAAGCATAAATAGTAAACCAAATGTTGAATTTTCTATAAATTGTACTAATTCACGTTACTCATTAGTATTCATATACAAATACATCACCCGTTGTACATTTAGAAAATCTTCTTTCTTCATTAAGTGTATAAAATTTTAAAACCTGTCTACCAACAGGCGAGATTAATAAAAAAAATATCAAAGGGTCCAACCCTCGATAATTTAGTTTACTCACTTTACGGGATAGTGTTGAGAAACTCTCTTGGATTCATATTGCCATTAGTAATGCCAAAAGATAGCTACTGAACAGTTACTATAACGTGAAACCGGAGCTCCTCCAAGCCTATTTGGATGAGTTTTGTTACAAATTCAACCGAAGATACTTTGGAAAAGCCTTATTCGGAATACCTTTAGTGGCTTCTGTAAGCTATAAAAATGAATTTAGGATAAATACGGATAATCATAAAAAGTTAAACCTTGTTAAGATTTTAGTTATCACCTAAAGATTGTAACATTTTTACAGTACTTTCGACTTATTATTTCAAAAATTCAATTGATGAAAAAACAAACATTTAGTTTTTTGGCTATTTTTTTTCTTTCCATGATCTCAACTGCTCAGGTTATAGAAACACTTCCACCAAGTTACCGTCTAAATACATCCAATCCACTGGAAACTTACCGAGCGGAAGCTGAAAAAATAAATGACTTAGTTCATACAAAATTGGACTTGAAATTTGACTATGAAAAAGAACAAGTAAATGGTGAGGCATGGATTACCTTAAAACCTCATTTTTATTCAACCGGTAAACTTACGCTAGATGCCAAAGCCATGTTGATTCACGATGTGCAATTGGTAAAAGGTAGTGCTAAAAGCAAACTTAATTTCACAAATAACGAACTACAACTTTTCATTGATCTGGATAAAACGTACAAAAAAGGAGAAAAATATACCGTTTACATAAACTACACAGCACGACCAAATGAAGTAAAGCAAAAAGGAAGTGCTGCCATCACCTCTGCAAAAGGATTGTATTTTATAAATCCACGTGGTGAGGAAATAGACAAACCTACACAGATTTGGACTCAAGGTGAGACCGAGTCGTCTTCCTGTTGGTTTCCTACAATTGATAAACCCAACCAGAAAACTTCACAAGAAATTTACTTAACAGTACCGGAAAAATATGTAACACTTTCCAACGGCAAATTGGAAAAGCAAACTAAAAATACAGACGGTACAAGAACCGATTATTGGAACTTCACAAAAAAGCACGCACCTTATCTTTTCTTTGTGGGTATAGGAGAGTATGCTATAGTCAAAGACAAATGGAAAAATATCGAAGTTAATTACTATGTCGAACCTGAGTATGAACCCTATGCGAAAGGTATCTTTGGAAATACTCCTGAAATGATTCAGTTCTTTTCTGATTTGTTGAAATACGAATATCCATGGAACAAATACGATCAAATCGTAGGACGTGACTACATAAGTGGTGCTATGGAAAACACAACAGCCGTACTACATATGGAACAGGCACAACAAAAATCCGGACAATTAATTGATGAAAACACTTGGGAAGGAACCATAGCCCATGAACTGTTTCATCACTGGTTTGGGGGTTTAGTTACAACAGAAAGTTGGGGTAACTTAACGATTAATGAATCACTCGCCAACTATTCAGAATATTTATGGAACGAATACAAATACGGTAAAAACAAGGCAGATGAAGACCGATACGAAGACTTATTGGACTACCAATTTGATCCAAATAATTATGGGAAAAATTTAGTGAGAACTCATTATACTGCACGTGAAGATATGTTCGACGGAGTTTCTTATAACAAAGGAGGGAAAGGAGTTCTCCATATGCTAAGAAGTTATTTAGGAGACGAAGCATTTTTTGCCGGATTGAGCAAATTTTTACATGATTTCGAATATGGAACAGCAGAGGCAGTTCAATTAAGGTTGGTTTTCGAACAAATAAGCGGTAGAGATTTGAATTGGTTTTTTGACCAATGGTATTACAGTAACGGACATCCGAAACTAAACATTGCATATAACTATGATTCCGGTTCAAAAAAAGTAAACCTAACCATCGTTCAATCACAAAATCATTTTTTTGAATTCCCATTTGCAATTGATGTGGTGGTAGACGGTAAGACTACACGTCACACAGTTTGGGTTGCCAAAAAAAAGGAAAACACTTTTTCACTTGATGTGAGTAAGAGCCCCGACGTTGTCATCCCAAATGCTGACCAAGACTTACTTTGTGAAATCACAGACAATAAACCAACCGATGCATTTATTGCACAATACAAATCAGCAAAAGATGAAGTGATTTCCAGAATTCTCGCATTGGACAAATTAGCCAATTCACAAGCTACAGATGAAAAAGCGTTGAACACATTAATTTTAGGATTGAATGATGCTTATGACGGAATTCAAATTCGAGCAATTAATTATTTAGATGGGAAAGATGCAAAAGTAAAAAGCAAATCTATTTCTACATTGAAAAAACTAGCAACATCTGACCCGAAAACCAAAGTTCAGGCGGCTGCTATAAGCAAACTAAATGAAATGGGAGAAACTGATATTGCTCTTTTTCAAAAGGGTTTAAGCAGTAAATCTTATAGTGTACAAGCTGCCTCTGCAGAAGGTGTTTTCAGGTTAGACCCAAGTAAAGTTGATGAATTAAATAAATTGGATGATGATGTAATTTCTTCCAATCCAAACTTGATTGGTGCTCTTTTGGAAAACTGGATCGCCAACAACGATAAATCAAAACTGGCTATCGCAGCAGAAGCAGTACCCTATTTTCTATTTACACAACAAGAAAATGTAGAATTGGGAAGAAAATTGGAAAATGGATTTAACTGGGTAATGGCTTCAGACGATATGAACTCCACAAAAAAAGTTGCATCATCCTACCAACAGATTTACAAATATTACGGTAAGGACAATCCCGGATTAACCGGTGCCTTGAAGAACTTACTGGATCGTGCTATCAGTTTAAAAGTAAAAACAAATCAAACAATACCATCCAAAGGATTGGAAGACCAGATTCAAATCTTGACAGATGCAAAAGATTCGTTAAAATAATGCAGCAAATCCCTGTCAAGACTTTGAACCTCGACAAGGATTTAAAATATTATTCTAATTTTACCTAAACAATACATTTAAATTTAAAAAAGTGATAACACTAATCGTTGCAAAATCGGAAAATAACGTCATCGGAAAAAACAATGAGCTGATTTGGCATTTGCCAGCTGATTTAAAACACTTTAAAGATTTAACTACGGGACACCCTATTATAATGGGAAGAAAAACCTACGATTCTATCGGGAAGCCACTTCCTAACCGAACAAATATAGTCATTACACGAAATAAAAAATGGAAATCTGAAGGTGTAAGCGTTGCTGATTCTTTGGAAGAAGCAATGGAAATAGCAAAGGAAATTAACCCAACATTATACATAATCGGTGGTGGCAATATTTACGAACAATCTATAGAATCTGCCGATGCATTAGAAGTAACAGAAGTGCATGATGAATTTGATGGTGACACATTTTTCCCTCAAATAGACTCAACTGTTTGGAAAGAAGTCTCCCGACAAGACTTTCCAGCAGACGAAAAAAATGAATTCTCTTTTTCCTTCGTTCGCTATGAACGAATTTAATTCGGCGTTGCCAATAATGTAAACGGGTAGTAAGGTAAGTTCCGAATCAAACCAAAAAGAAGTATGGCTACCACAAAAATCCAAAGCATTTTGTTGGACGTCAAGAAATTCTTCGGTTTTGGAATTTTCCAAAAGAACAAGCGAACTTCATGAAAAATCAACAACAAAATATAAGGAAGCGCTAAAACAAAAAAGGCATTGAACCTAAATGCCTGAACGATGTCAAAATGCAATAAATGGTGAACCGATCGTTGTCCACCACATCCGGGACAATCTAAACCCGTAACACTTTTAAACGTACAGCTTGCATAGAAATTCTCCTTATTTGATGGATTGTGCGAATACAGATAAAATAGAAAAACTGCCAAAAGAATCAAGATTCCGATGGCAGTTACATAATTTGTAATTTTCTTATTCTTACTCAATTTTATTGTCCTAATTGACGTTGGTAGGATTCAATCATCTCCGTATAACCTTCTGAGCCAACAACCATAAAATAAACAGCATTAAATATAACTCCAAGCACACCCAATACTATTGCAACATATGCCCATGTCCTGGCATTTTTTGCAGAGGTTTCTGCTCCCGCATAGTCTCCGGTATTAAATTTTGAGTTCACTTGGGTTGACATAATAATGGCTGCAATCCCGGCAAAAAATCCGAGGCAACAAGGCGAACAGAGACCCAAAATAGTACCGACTATGGCAAGTGTCATGTTGTTATTCGGTGGCGATTGCACATCTCCCGGTCTAATGTTGTCTTGATTTTCCATAGTTTTACTTTTTTAATTAATTAGATTCTCCGAAAATAGAAAAAAAATTAGAACTTTTCATAATAAATTTATACATGAACATTTTCAACATCTTTTAAATCGTGTTTATGTTTGAACATAATGGCAAACAATATGGCAACAACCAAAGCATAGATTGCAAAAACCAACCAGATGTTGTGCCAATCACGCAACATAATGGTATCACTAAATGATCCATCTGTAGCTACTGATATACCACGTTCTGAAATAAAATTTAACAACGTGGTATTTTCGGGTTCTGTTTCGAGAAACTCAGCTAGATCCGTTGTGTTCGTAAACGATAACGTGTAATATTTTTGGATGAGCCAACCGGAAACAACACTACCGATTATTGCACCAAATCCATTTGTCATCATCATAAACAATCCTTGAGCAGATGATCTTATTTTTGCCTTTGTACTCGTTTCCACAAAAAGAGAACCGGATATATTGAAAAAATCAAATGCCATTCCGTACACTATACAAGAAAGGATAACCATCCACAATCCATCTGTCGGGTTTCCATAGGCAAATAAACCAAAGCGTAAAAACCAAGCAACCATGGAAATCAACATCACATTTTTTATTCCATACCGTTTTAAAAAGAACGGAATAGCAAGGATAAAAACGGTCTCAGATATCTGAGAAATCGACATGATGATGGTCGAATATTCCACTACAAATGAATCAATATATTTTGGGTAAAATTTAAATTCATCTAGAAACACGTCACCATAGGCATTTGTCAATTGTAAAGCAGCACCCAGCAACATAGAAAAGATAAAAAACAATGCCATTTTGTAGTCTTTGAAAAGTTTGAACGCATCCAAACCTGCGGTTTCTATCCAATTTGTGTTTTCTTTTTTGGCAACATTCTGAGGTGGGACAGCAGGTAACAAAAATGTGTAAATTCCCAAACCAACTGCTGCAAATCCTGCAATATAGAATTGAACTTCAGTTGCTTTATTTCCCGTTAAATTTGTCAGCCACATAGCTGCAATAAAGCCAATGGTTCCCCAAACTCTAATAGGAGGAAAATCCTTCACCACATCAAAACTATTTTGTTTCAGAATCGAATAAGAAATCGAATTGTTCAAAGCAATGGTCGGCATATAGAAACACATGGCAACTAGCATAACCCAGAAAAATGTCGTAGGATCATCAACCGTTGTTAGGAAAAAAAGTGTAGCCGCATACCCGATTTGTAAAATTCCATAGAGTTTTTCCGCATTCATCCATCGGTCAGCTATAATTCCGGCTATGGTCGGCATAAAAAGTGACGCAATTCCCATTGTGGAAAAAATAAGTCCAAACTTCGTCCCGTCCCAACTTTTGGTTCCAAACCAATAATTGGCAATTGTAATCAACCATGCTCCCCAGACAAAAAATTGAAAGAAGTTTAGGATGATCAATCGTAATTTTATTGACATAAAATTTTAAATAAGTGTGAATTTATCGTTTATCTAGTTCGTCACGCAGACGAGCAGCTAATTCGTAGTCTTCATCTCTAACCGCTTCCCGCATTTCCTTCTCAAGTTCAGCTTTTGATTTGGAGGAAAAGTCAAATTTCTTTTCCTGTTTTGCAACTTCCTCTTCGATTTCACGAATAGCACTGGCTATATTTTTTTCTTCCTTTTCTTGAACTTCTAAATGTATTCCCGCCTTTTCCATAACAGTATCTAATGTATAAATAGAGGCATCAAACCGGATTGCTAATGCAATTGCATCTGAAGTCCGTGAATCTATTTCTTTTTCATTTTGATCTTGGTCTTGAAAGATAATATTGGAATAAAATACGCCATCTTCTAATTTATGAATGATGACAGCTTTTACAAAAAAATTGAAAGCCTGTCCTATGGACACAAATAAATCATGTGTCAAAGGTCGAGGTGTACGAATGTCTTTCTCTAAAGCTAAGGCTATAGACTGAGCTTCAAAACTTCCTATGATAATGGGCAATTTCCTCTGCCCTAAATCTTCCTCTAATATCAGTGCATATGCCCCCGTTTGGGTTTGGCTATACGATATTCCCTTTATATTTAATTTCACCAAATTCTCCATCAGACTGTAAATCTAATAAAATCCTAAGTTTAGTGAAATTTTTCGTC
>JBKEAG010000020.1:0-9271 GCA_047972025.1 Moheibacter sp. | reverse complement strand
CGAGTTCGCCCTGAACTTAATATTGTTACCCGAGAAGAAAACCCAAATACAGGAAAAGATAGAGTAGAGGCACCTATACTATTGGTTGATAGAATGGAGCAAATTCTAAAAAATATTATTGAAAATAAAGGTAAAAAAGTAAAAGAAATTTCACTACACGTTCATCCATTTGTAGCTGCTTATCTCACCAAAGGGCTACCAAGTATTCGCCAACGTTGGTCATTAAGATATAAGCGATGGGTGAAAGTCATTCCTCGTGATTCATATAAATACCTTCAGTTTAATTTCTTAAATAAGAACCAAACACTCCACAACGAATCCAATTAAAAATAGTTTTAGCTAAAAGTTCTGATTATATTTTAGGAAAAGTGTTTTTTTCATTTACTTTGTCATAGAATTAGAAATGGGGCAGAAAAAAGATTTACTGCAATGGCAATGGCCGTTTTTTTTAGCTTTTTTTGTGATTAGCTTCACAGGACTTATTGCTATTTCCTACTTTGGTAAAGACGAACTTCATTTATACTTTAACCAATCTTTTCACAATTCTTTTTTTGACTTATTTTTCAAATATTATACAGATGTGGCTACTACTTACGTGTTAATTACAACATTACTTTACATCATTTGGAAAAAAAGTTGGCGGCATTTTATGTTTTTGGCAGGGACAGCACTTATTTCAAGTGTGTTTAGTTCACTAATTAAACGGACTATTTTTGTACACGGACACCGTCCTACACATTATTTTGAATTAAAGAATGTAAAACTTCGTCTTATAGAAGGAGTAGAATCTCAGATTCCTTACACCTTTCCTTCTGGACACACTGTTTTAGCAATAGTACTATGCTTTTACCTCTGTATGCAGACAAGAAATCGATTTATTCAAATATTGATTTGTATATTTATGGGACTGGTTGCGGTTGGACGCGTTTATCTTTCTAAGCATTTTGTAATTGATACAGTTGGAGGAAGTATACTTGGTTTATTTTTTGTTATCTTAGGCTACTATTTTATTTGGTTAAGCCCCAATGAAAAATTAGGCCAAAAGATAATTCCAGCTAGATGAAAGAAACACTCAAAATTAGCTTAGTAGAATTTGATATTTCATGGGAAAACCCACAAGTTAATTATGAATTTCTAGATAATTTATTAGTAAATCATGAATCAGATTTGGTAGTACTTCCTGAAATGTTTACTACCGGATTTTCTATGAATGTGAAAAAAGTTGCTGAAGATCCATTTGGAGAGTCTTATAAATGGATGAAGACAAAAGCAATTAAAGGAAATTATGCAATTTGTGGAACAATTTCCACTAAAGAAAATAACAAATTCTACAATCGTTTTTATTTTGTTACACCAGAAAAAACTACCATTTATGACAAAAAACACCTTTTTGGATATGGAAGGGAGCCTGAAGTTTATTCTCCTGGAAACAAAATTACGTCAGTAGAGTATTTAGGTTGGAAGTTTCGATTGGTTACCTGTTATGATTTACGTTTTCCTGTTTGGTGCAGAAATGATGACGACTATGAAGCGTTAATCTGTGTTGCAAATTGGCCATCAGCTAGAATTGAACCTTGGAAAACACTTTTGAAAGCTAGAGCAATTGAGAATATGGTATATACTATTGGGCTAAATCGAATCGGAAAAGATGGTTATGGTTTAGTTTACAATGGAAATTCTAAAGTTTATGATGCTATTGGAGAAGAAATGAAATTAAACACACTCAAACCTCAAATTTCTCAAATAGAAATTTCCAAACAGTCTATTTATAATTACCGAGATAAATTTGGCTTTTTGAATGATAGAGATACTTTTACTTTTTAGTATAGATAAAATTTAAATACCGAGACTTTACTCGGCATTTTTTATTTCATTTGATATAAATCAACTATTTGCAACTCAATTGCAAACAAAACTTTTCTATATTTGTAGCCGTGAAGGTTTTAGCAACTATATTAGCAATTGTATTTTTAGGTCTGAGCGTCATGCCTTGTGCAGATGATTCAAACACATGTGCAAATGCAGATATCCAAAAACTAGCTACTGATTCTCATTCAAAAAACGAACACCATACAACGCATTGTTCACCATTATGTGTCTGTGGCTGTTGTAGTACAGTTGTTGCTTCAATAGAATTTGAACTGATTGAAGAAATACCAACATTTGATAACTCCATAAAAGAAAAAGACGATTTAAAACTTCCTATCGTCAGCACTATATACTACGCCATTTGGCAACCCCCTCAAATAATTTGATGATTTGACTCAAACTGAATTCCTTCGGTTTGAGAATGAGAAGCGTTGCTTTCAAAACTTATAATTATCAAATTCAAGAATAATGTTAAATAAAATCATCTTATTCAGTATTAAGAATAAGTTCATAATCGGTGTTTTTACACTAATGTTAGTCATTTGGGGACTTTGGAGTTCCAGTCGGATTCCGATTGATGCTGTTCCCGACATTACCAATAACCAAGTTCAAGTTATCACAAACTCTCCTTCTTTTGCAACACAAGAAGTAGAACAATTCATAACCATGCCTATTGAACTGTCCTTGGCAAACATTCCGGGTGTAGAAGAAATGCGCTCTATTTCACGTTTCGGACTATCAGTAGTAACGGTCGTTTTCGAGGAAGATGTAGACATATATTTTGCTCGACAATTGATTTTAGAACGACTAAATGAAGCTGAAGAATTAATTCCCGAAGGAAAAGGAAAACCCGAACTTGCCCCGGTGAGTACCGGATTGGGCGAGGTTTATCAATATGTTTTACACCCTATAGAGAATGCCAAAAACAAATACACAGCAATTGACTTGCGGACTATGCAGGACTGGATTGTTGCCAGACAATTATACGGTACTAAGGGCGTTGCAGAAATCAATAGTTTTGGTGGGAAGTTAAAACAGTATGAAGTTTCAGTTGACCCAAACAGACTTCGCTCAATGAATATATCCATAACCGAACTTTTTTCCGCTCTAGAAAAAAACAACGAAAATACGGGTGGAGCTTACATTGATAAAAAGCCAAATGCCTACTTCATAAGAGGCGTAGGAATGGTACAATCATTGGAAGAAATTGGTAAAATTCCTGTAAAAAATAATCCTAATGGTATTCCTGTACTCATTCGTGATGTGGCAGATGTACAGATTGGGAGTGCTGTTCGTTATGGAGCTTTGACTTACAACGGTGAAAGAGAAGTCGTGGGTGGAATTGTGATGATGTTGAAGGGTGAAAACAGTGCAGAAGTTGTTAAAAATGTAAAAGACCGACTAGAAACCATCCAATCTTCCTTACCTGATGATGTGGTGATTGAATCTTATTCAGACCGAACTGAACTGGTTGACAGGGCTATCTCAACTGTACAAAAAAACTTGGCAGAAGGTGCCTTAATTGTCGTTTTGGTATTGGTTCTATTTTTAGGGAATATGCGTGCCGGTTTGATTGTCGCTTCCGCGATTCCTATTTCCTTATTATTTGCGTTAGGAATGATGAATTTATTTGGAATAAGTGCCAACCTTATGAGTTTGGGTGCAATTGATTTTGGATTAATTGTAGACGGTTCAGTCATCATTGTGGAAGCAACCTTATTTCGATTGGGTATGGTAAATAGAAAAAATAAACTGACCCAAAGTCAAATGGATGAAGAAGTTTATATTGCATCTTCAAAAATTCGAAATAGTGCTGCTTTTGGAGAAATTATCATCCTCATAGTGTATTTGCCAATTCTTACACTATCCGGAATTGAAGGAAAAATGTTCCGACCAATGGCGCAAGCCGTTTCCTTTGCGATTTTAGGTGCATTGATTTTATCCATGACCTATATCCCCATGATGAGCGCACTATTTCTTTCAAAGAAACCCATACTGAAGAAGAATTTTTCCGAAAGATGGTTGGAAACTTTACAAGAATTCTATAAACCTATACTTGAAAGAGCATTGAGGATAAAAAAAGTATTGATTGCAGTGACTGTCCTTCTTTTTGTTTTCTCAATTTGGGTATTTTCCCGAATGGGAGGTGAGTTCATACCACAACTAAAGGAAGGTGACTTTGCTTTTCACTGTTTTTTACCACAGGGCTCATCACTTGATCAAAGTATAGAAACCTCTTTGATGGCAGCAAAAATTGTAAAATCTTTCCCGGAAGTTGAGTCCGTAGTAGGGCGAACCGGTTCGGCTGAAATCCCAACCGACCCAATGCCACCTGAAGCAACAGATATGATTGTAAAATTAAAACCCATTGATGAGTGGAAATCAGGTTTGACTTACGATGAATTATCAGAAAAAATTATGGAGGAATTGTCCATTTTACCGGGTGTATTCTTCGAAGCATCACAACCCATCCAGATGCGTTTTAATGAACTGATGACAGGAGTTCGTCAAGATGTAGCCATAAAAATTTACGGAGAGAATTTAGACTCATTGACCCTAATCGCCCCAAATATCAATACAATTTTGCAAACGGTAGAAGGTATTTCAGAACCTCAAGTTGAACGTATAACGGGTTTACCCCAAATTGTGATAAATTACAAACGTGACAACATGGCAAACTACAATGTGTCTGCAAATGATATTAACAACGCAGTAAACATAGCATTTGCCGGTGGGATTGCTTCGCAGATCTATGAAAACGAACGAAGATTTGATTTAGTGGTTCGGTTGGACTCAACTTACAGACAATCCATAGATGATGTTCGGAATCTATTTATTTCCACCCAAACCGGAATTCAAGTTCCACTTTCACAATTGGCCAGTGTTTCCTATAAAGAAGGACCCGCCCAAATAAGTCGTGAGAATGGAAAAAGAAGAATGGTAATTGGATTCAATGTCCTAGACCGTGATGTGAAAAGTGTTGTAGCCGAAATTCAAGAAAAAATAAATGAACAACCAAAATTACTGCCAACCGGATATTATTTAACCTATGGCGGACAATTTCAAAATTTAGAAAAGGCAACAAACAGATTGTTGATTGTAGTTCCGTTGGCACTTGCAATCATTTTTATCTTACTCTATTTTACATTTCATTCGGTAAAGCAGGCGTTACTTATATTCACGTCTATCCCAATGGCAGCAATCGGAGGAGTATTCTCACTGTACCTTCGAGATATGCCATTTAGTATTTCAGCTGGTGTTGGGTTTATTGCACTTTTTGGAGTAGCCGTTTTAAATGGAATTGTATTGATGGGAACCTTTAATCAATTAAAGAAAGATGGAATTTCCAGCGTACGCGAACGCGTTGTAAAAGCATCTACAATTCGTTTACGTCCAGTGTTGATGACGGCTTCGGTTGCCTCTCTTGGGTTTTTACCGATGGCAATTAGCACTGGCGCAGGTGCAGAAGTACAAAAACCTTTGGCAACAGTCGTTATTGGCGGTTTGATTACAGCAACTTTTTTAACCTTATTTATAATTCCATCTCTTTATGAGTGGATGTATTCATCAAAATCAAATAAAAATGATTAATTCTTTTCAAAAATATACAAAGTGTAGATTTGACAAACTATTCTCATTGTATCAGAAGGTGTGTTTGATTTGTCTTCTCGTTCTATTTGGCGGAAGAAATTTATACGCTCAAGAACGAGTGACCTTTGAGGAAATAAGCCAAATAGCAATTGAAAATAATTTTCAGAACTCTATAAATGATGTACAAATTCAAAAAGCAGAATTTGAATTGAAGGGTGCAGTTGATGTTCCTAAAACAGGAGTTTTTATTGAAAATGAAGACTTTAGGCCAAGTGACTCTGAAGGAGTTTGGAAACTGGGTATTTCTCAAGAATTGCCTTGGCCAGGATTAAATAAAGCACGGAAGAATTACAGAAAACAATTACTAGGAACCTATAAATTGAGTCAAGATGCCATAAAAGCAGAAATAAAAAGAGATGTGAAGGAAGCATACTTCGAATTATGGTATTTACAAGACAAAAAGAAGTTATTCCTTCAACTGGACAGTATCTATAAAAATTTGTTTGATGCAGCGACCATTCGGTATAACGTGGGAGATGTAGCCGGCTTAGACAAAATTTCTGCAGAGGTGAAATTCAACGAAGTGCAGGTACTTTTAAAACAATTGGAAAAAGAAATGCAGACTCAGCAACAACAATTGATGTTGTTGACCAACAGTCAAACAGTTTATTTAGCAGAAGAACGAGATTTGATTAAAATTGAAAACCCTATGGCATTGACAGATGGGACTCATCCGTCTTTACTCGTTCAGCAACAGAACATTGAAGTTTCAGAATCGCTAATTGAAGTTCAGAAAAAGTCGAATAGCCCGGAATTCTCAGCTCGTGTATTCTCCCAATCCTATTTGGGTATGGATGATCCTTATTCCGGCTTTTCTTTTACAGTAGCATTCCCTCTTTTCGGATCGAAATCTTTGAAAAATAAAATAAAAGCGTTGGAAGCAGACGTTGAATTACAGAATACAACGTTTAAATGGCAGCAAATGGAGCTGGACACCCAAAAAGAAAAGGCGTTGTTACAATTGGAAAAAGAAGAAGTAATGCTCGGTTTTTATGAAAGCTCCGGTTTGCAACAAGCCGAATCTATCATTGCCGCATCTTCCCTGAGTTATAGAAGTGGAGAAATCAGCTTTGCAGAATTGAGTCAATTTATGGCACAAGCAATTTCCATCAAACAAAATTACCTAGACGCACTGAACTTATACAATCAATCTATGATTGACTATCAATACCTAATAAACCAAAATTAACACAATTATTTTCAATTTATTACGAATATGAGTATGATGAAATTTAAAATACAAACGATGAAAAAAGTCAGAATTATTGGACTGACACTATTTCTTACTTTGATTGCTTTTTCATGTAAACAAGATGCAACCAAAAACCCTGAGGGAACTACAGAACATGACAATCACGGTCATGATGAAGGCAGTGGACATGATGAGCATGATGAGGAGGGTAGCGAAAACGTCACCACTCTGACAGAAGGACAAGTGAAAGCTATAAAACTTGCCTTTGGCGAAGTGGAAATGAAAGAGCTGACCAATGCTATCAAAGCAAACGGTTACTTGAAAGTTCCCAACCAAAACAAAGCACAGGTAACTTCCTTGTATTCTGGACAAATAAAATCCATACGAGTTCAACCCGGTGATTATGTTGGAAAAGGACAAACGATTGCCGTTCTTGAAAACCCAAATCAAATTATGGTTCAGGAACAATACCTGACTATTGTTGGGCAAATTAAAATGACAGAAACAGAAGTAAAACGTCAAAAAGAATTATACGAAGGCAATGCAGGTGCTTTAAAAAACCTGCAATATGCACAAAGTCAATTGCGTACATTGCAAACCCAAAGAGCGTCCTTGGCAAAACAACTTCAATTGATGGGTATAAACCCCGGTTCTGTTTCTTCAAAAAATATGCACTCAACACTTGTTGTTCGTGCACCCATTTCTGGTGTGATTGGTCAAATTTTTGTCGATATTGGAACCTATGTAGACCTCTCCTATCCGATTGCTGATATTGTAGACAACAATAATCTCCATTTGGATCTGGACATTTTTGAAAAAGACCTACCAAAAATTTCAAAAGGACAATTAATTCATTTTACATTGACCAATAATCCTGTAAAAGAATACGATGCAGAGATTTTTTCCATTGGATCCACTTTTGAAGATCAGTCAAAAGCCATTCCGGTTCATGCGAGAGTTAAAGGAGATAAAACGGGTTTAATTGATGGAATGAATGTAGTTGCTATCATCAGCATTGGTAAAAATACAGTGCCGGCAGTTCCTTCGGAAGCCATTGTAAACATAGGGGCAGAAGACTTTATCTTTATACAGAAACAAGTGGCACATGAACACTCAGAAGAAGAGCACGAACACGAATTTCAATTTGAGAAAATACCGGTTGTGAAAGGAACTACAGATGTTGGCTATACAGAAATTACAGCATTAAGAGAAATCTCGAAAAATGCAAAAATCGTGACAACAGGTGCCTTTTTTATAATGGCAAAATTTAATGATTCGGCAGAAGATAGTCATGCACATTAAATCAATTGAATGATGAACACCTGATGATTGAATGAAAATTTGTAAATTATAAAGAAAAATAAACGAGTATGTTGGAACATATTTTAGAAGCTAGAAAAATCCAGCCAACTGCTATGCGAATCTTGGTTCTAAAGGAATTACAAGACACAAATCATGCACTGAGTTTGAACGAATTGGAAGCAAAATTTGACCAAGTAGACAAGACCACACTTTATAGGACGTTAAAGACTTTTTTACAGCATAAATTGGTGCATGAAATTGAAGATGGAACGGGTTCTACGAAGTATGCCTTATGTGACCGAGATTGTGAGTGTAAACCGGAGCAAAAACACCTACATTTTCATTGTGTTAAATGTACAGAAACCTTTTGTTTAAAGGAGTCAAATTTACCAACCATTAAACTGCCTTACAACTTCAAACCGCAAGAAATGAGTGTTATAATTAAAGGCATTTGTGATAAATGTTCAAGTTCAGAATCGTAAAATATTCCATGTGATAATAAAAAACAATAAATAGTAACACATGAAATAGAAAAATTTAATTAGTATCAGATTGTTTGCAATTAGGTTGCAAGGTTCTTATCCTAAATTTGCTTAAAATCTTAGGTTTAAAATAATTTTAAAATGGCAAAAGATTGTTGTCCCATAGAAAACGAAGAAGATAAAAAACATGTAGAAGGAGAAGACCATGACCACGATCATGGTGATAGTTCTTCCTTCAAAGCCTACATTCCATCTATCATAAGCTTTGTGCTTTTAATGTCCGGCTTAGCATTTGACAACTTGCTGAAGCCCGAATTTTTTGAGAATGAAATCGTCCGGTTGATATGGTATTCTCTCGCCTACCTTCCGGTTGGGATTTCAGTGTTTAAAGAGGCAATTGGAGGAATTGCAAAAGGTGATTTTTTTACGGAATTTACTTTGATGACTGTTGCAACAATTGGTGCATTTATTTTGGGAGAATACCCCGAAGGAGTCGCCGTAATGTTGTTTTATGCAGTTGGTGAATTATTTCAAAATGCTGCAGTAAGCAGAGCAAAAAGTAATATAAAAGCATTACTAGACGTTAGGCCGGAAACCGCAACCGTAAAGCGAAATGGAAATTGGGAAGTAGTAGAGCCGGAACAAGTTGAAGTAGGTGAAATCATCCAATTAAAAGTAGGAGAAAGAGCACCACTTGATGGTGTTTTACAGTCAGATTCCTCCAACTTCAATACCGTTGCACTTACGGGTGAGAGCACACCCCAAACTATAAAAT
>JBKEAG010000192.1:0-1894 GCA_047972025.1 Moheibacter sp. | reverse complement strand
TTGTGCATCCCATCACGTGGTGGGTCTGTAATGATTACGTCTGGAACTCCATTTTTCTGAATAAACTCATCATCAAAAATATCTTTCATATCACCACAATAAAAAGTACAGTTTCCTATTTTATTTCTCTCTGCGTTTTCTTTTGCCGCATCTATTGCTTCTTGCACCGCTTCTACCCCAATTACTTTCTTGGCTTTTTTTGCAATAAACTGTGCTATGGTTCCCGTTCCGGTATATAAATCATATACGAGTTCACCTCCCTTCAGATTTGCAAAATCACGAGTGATTTTATACAATTCATAGGCTTGTTCGGGATTGGTTTGATAGAAACTTTTCGGACCGATTTTAAACTGTAAATCTTCCATTGTTTCCATTATAAAATCTTGCCCATAATACGTCTGAACATCCAAATCATAGATAGAATCATTTCCTTTGGGATTGATGGCGTACAATAAAGAGACAATCTCAGGGAATTTCTGTTGTAAATTTTGCAAAAATGATTCGCGTAGCGGTTTATCTTCTCTGAAAAATTGAACCAAAACCATAAATTCTCCTTTTTGATTGGAACGAATCATAAGCGTTCGGAGAAAACCTGATTGGTTTTGTAAATCAAAGAAATCCAAATTGTTTTCATCTGCATACCGTTTGGCTTCTAGTCGAATTGCGTTTGATGGTTCTTTCTGTAAATGGCATTTCTTTATATCCAACACCTTACTCCACTGTCCCGGAATATGAAAGCCTAAAGCATTTCGATTGTAGTTTTTGTCTTCTTGTTCAATCTCTTCTCTTGTCAACCATCGGGCATTTGAAAAAGTAAATTCTAATTTATTTCGATAAAAATATTCATTTGATGAGCCTAAAATTGGAATGGTTTCTAAGTCTTGAAAACCTCCAATTCGTTTTAAATTATTCTCAACTTCGTCTTGTTTAAACTTCAATTGAGCTTCATAACTCAGGTTTTGCCATTTACAACCTCCACAAATTCCAAAATGCTCACACTCAGCCTCTGTTCTATAAGGTGATTCTTTTAGAATCTCTATAGCCCTACCCTGTAAATAGCTTGATTTTTTTTTGTGAACCAATACATTCACAATGTCACCCGGAACAGCATCTTGTACCAAAACTGTTTTTCCTTCTTCTGTTTTTCCTACCGAAACTCCTTTTGCTCCGGCACGTAAGAGCTCTATATTTTTGAGAAGAATATTTTTTCGTTTTTTTCTTGCCATTAGGCAAAGATAGAATTTGTTGGATATAAAATTTTGTAACTTTGAGAAATATGAAAGCATTAGTTATTGTAGATGTTCAGAATGACTTTTTAGAAAAAGGAAGCTTAGCTGTACCAAATGGAAATGAAGTAATTCCTATAATTAATAAACTTCAAAATAAATTTGATTTAATTATAGCTACACAAGATTGGCATCCTAAAAATCATAAGAGTTTTGCTACTCAGCACTCTAATAAAAAGGTTTTTGATCAAATTGAATTAAATGGACAAACTCAGACTTTATGGCCGATACATTGTGTTCAAGGAACATTGGGAGCAGAGTTTCATTCAGATTTAAATACCAATAAAATAGAAGCCGTTTTTAGAAAAGGAATGGATTTAGAAATTGATAGTTACAGTGGTTTTTTTGATAATGGAAAACAAAAAAATACTGGACTATTTGGTTATTTAAATGATCGAAATATAAAAGAAGTAGTTATTGTTGGTTTAGCAGCAGACTATTGTGTTTATTTTACAGCTAATGATGCACTAGAACTAGGTTTTGATACTACAATCATTAAAAATGCAACAAGAGCGATTGATGTTGAAAATTGGGCAAGACTAAAAGTACTTTTTCAGTCAAAAGGTGGAAATATTTTATAAAATCAGCCCCTTTCTATAATAAAATTT
>JBKEAG010000172.1:0-21840 GCA_047972025.1 Moheibacter sp. | reverse complement strand
TCGGTATCAGTTGGGGGTGCATTGAAATCTTTTGGTAAACCTGTGGTTTCGGTATCGTATATGAGAAACATTCCTAATGTTTAGTTAAAAAATTGAATCTATAAATTTAGTGTTTTCCTCTAAGTTTTAGGAATCAATTTATAAACAAAAGGTTTAATTATCTTATTTTGACTGCTTTGTACAATTTTTAGTATAAAAAGACTATAAACTTTCAAGGTTTTCAAAATTTCGGAGGTCTGAAACTAGTTGCTTAAGAAATATTTAATCTTCATTTACATCAAAAGAAGTTTTCAATTTTACTAGTTCGGCTCGAATAAATTCTAACCGAGAAATCAATTCTACATCTTCTTTTATATGGTCTTGTTCTTCTAGTGCAGTTTTTGCCCCATCTAAGGTATAACCACGCTCTTTTACCAAATGATAGATTAGTTTAAGGTTTTTGATGTCTTGTTGTGTGAAGTATCGGTTTCCCTTTTTATTTTTCTTAGGTGAAATTACATCAAATTCCTTTTCCCAAAAACGTATGAGTGATGCATTAACATCAAATGCCTTGGCGACTTCGCCTATTCCATAGTATAATTTATCCGGTAATTCGATTTGCATCAGTCCAAAGATACTGACATTTGTTGAGATTTATCCAAAAGAATTTTAAACTCATCCGGACTTACGTCTTGATAAAAGTAAGAAACCGGATCTACCGGCGCTCCGTCTTTGTGAATTTCATAATGTAAATGTGCTCCGGTAGAAAGCCCCGTGCTCCCAACATACCCAATAACATCACCTCTTTTTACAGATTGTCCGGTTTTTACACTGGTTTTGCTCATGTGTGCATAAAGTGTTTCATAACCATAGTTATGATCAATTTTTACAACATTTCCATATCCTCCTTCACGTCCTGAAAGTTTCACTTTTCCATCTCCGGTTGCATAAATAGGTGTTCCTGTTTTTGCCGAAAAGTCCAACCCCTCGTGCATTTTTCCAATCTTTAAAACAGGGTGTAAACGCATACCAAACCCTGAAGCCAATCGTTTCAAATCTTTATTTGCTATTGGTTGGATAGCCGGTAAGTGTGTGAGCATTTTATCTTTTTCTTTTGCACTAATTACAATATCGTCCAATGATTTGGATTGAATTACCAATTGTTTGTTTAGTATATCTATATTTTTAGAAACCTCTGTCACCAAATCCACATATTTCCAGTCTGTAAATTTTGAATAACGATTTACTCCGCCAAATCCGGCTTTACGAATATCTTCTGAAATAGGTTCTAACTCAAAGTAACTACGGTATATATTATTGTCTCTTTCCTCAATTTGCCCCAGTACTTCTTGAGATTGTTGAATCTTTTTATTTAACAGTTCATACTGGATTTTCATTTCTTGTAATTCTACGGCAAGAGTATTTTCTTCGGGGGAATTTACTTTTTTACTAAAAATAAACCCTGAGATTATACCAAAAAAAGCAGTTACAATCAAAAAAGCACTGATATTACGAAATGCTCTTAATCTCTTGTTTCTAGTAGGTTTATACGTAGAAAACCTCATATTATAGTTGAATTTTTTATTCTCCATTTTATAAAACTCTAATTAGTATCTTTGTGAGCGCAACAAAATAACGTCAAAAACAAACACTTTGTTGTTAAAAGAATGGTAAAATAAACTTAATTAAATGGACTCCAAACAGATACGAAAACAGTTTTTAGATTTTTTTGAAAGCAAAGAACATCAGATTGTATCTTCTGCCCCAATTGTTTTAAAAGACGACCCTACTTTGATGTTTACCAATTCGGGAATGAATCAATTTAAGGACTTCTTTCTTGGTTACAAAAAACCAATGGAACAGAGAATTGCAGATACTCAAAAATGTTTACGTGTTTCCGGAAAGCATAATGACTTAGATGATGTGGGAAAAGACACATACCATCATACGATGTTTGAAATGCTTGGAAATTGGTCTTTTGGGGACTATTTCAAAGAAGAAGCGATTCGTTGGGCATGGGAATTACTAACCGAAATCTATAGAATCCCAAAGGATAATCTTTATGTTACCGTTTTTGAGGGAGATAAAAAGGATGGCACTCAGCAAGACTCCGAAGCACTGAATTTATGGAAAAAACACATTTCTGAAGATCGAATTTTATTTGGAAATAAAAAAGACAACTTTTGGGAAATGGGTGAAACCGGACCGTGTGGTCCTTGCTCCGAAATTCATGTGGATATTCGTTCAGAGGAGGAAAAGAAAAAAATTTCCGGAAAAGAATTAGTCAATCAAGATCATCCACAAGTTATTGAAATATGGAATCTTGTATTTATGGAATTTTTGCGAAAAGCCAATGGCTCTCTAGAAGAACTTCCGGCAAAAAGTATTGACACAGGAATGGGGTTTGAACGTTTGGCCATGGTGCTTCAAAAGAAAATATCTAACTATGATACGGATGTTTTTCAACCTTTAATTAAAGAATTAGAAAAAATTTCTAATATAAAATACGGAGCGGAAACCACCACAGATATTGCTATTCGGGTTATTGTAGATCATCTGCGTGCTGTTGCCTTTGCCATTGCTGACGGACAATTGCCTTCAAATTCAGGTGCGGGATATGTAATTCGACGAATTTTGAGAAGAGCCATTAGTTACGGTTATCGATTTTTAAATTTAAATGAACCGTTTATCTATAAATTAATTTCTACACTTAAAAACCAAATGGCAGAATTTTTCCCTGAATTGGAAAAACAATCGCATTTGATAACAGAAGTGATAAAAGAAGAAGAAACCAATTTTTTACGAACAATCGACCAGGGTTTAGTCCGGTTGGATAATTTTATTTCTTCTCAATCGGATTTAAAAGAAATTCCGGGAGAAGTTGTTTTTGAACTATATGATACATACGGCTTTCCCGCTGATTTATCACGAATCATTGCAGAAGAGAAACAGTTAACTATTGACGAAAAAGGATTTGAAGCAGAGATGAAAAAACAGAAACAACGCTCTAAATCAGCTACTTCCTTTTCTGTTTCAGATTGGACAGTTTTAATTGAAGACGAAAGAGAGGAGTTCATAGGGTATGACTATTTAGAAGCGGAAGTAAAAATTACCCGTTACCGAAAAGTAGAAAATAAAACAGGTACTTTTTATCAATTGGTGTTTCAAGCAACTCCCTTTTATGCAGAAAGTGGTGGACAAGTTGGTGATACAGGTTATATTGAAAGTCAATTTGAGAAAATCCCAATTATCAATACCCGAAAAGAAAATAACCTTATCGTTCATTTTACAGAAACACTTCCCAAATACTTAGAACTACCCTTTCAGGCTGTTGTGGATAGGGAAAGAAGAAACCATATTGCCCGAAACCACACTGCAACTCATTTACTACACGAAGCATTGCGTGATGTATTGGGGACACATGTAGAACAGAAAGGTTCATATGTTGGGGCAGATCATTTGCGTTTTGACTTTTCTCATTTCAATAAATTAACGGATGAAGAATTACAACTCGTATCAAAGCAAGTCAATCAAAAAATTATTGACCGTATTCCTCTTGATGAAAAACGTTCTATTCCTTTCAAAAGAGCGATAGAAGAGGGAGCAATGGCTCTTTTTGGTGAAAAGTACGGAGATGTTGTTCGGGTCATTAAATTTGGAGACTCTGTAGAGTTATGTGGTGGAACTCACGTTCCCAATACAGCAGACATCATACTCTTCAAAATTCAAAGTGAATCCTCAAGTGCTGCAGGTATTCGAAGAATTGAAGCAACCTCTGGACTTGCCGCCATTGAAGAGCTTAAAGCCACATTTCAGAAGTATAATGATATTCTACAAACACTAAAAAACCCTACTGAACCAGTTGATGCTATCCAAAAACTATTGGATGAGAATAAAGAGTTAAAATCTCAATTAGAGAAATTTACAGCACAACAAGCCGGACAGGAAAAAGAAAATTGGAAAAACACTTTTCAAAACATAGATGGAATTAACTTTTTAGCTGTTCGTACAGGTCTAGATGTAAACGCTATAAAACAAATTGCTTTTCCACTACGAAAAGAAATAGAAAACGCACTAATTATAATCGCTTCTGATGCTGGAGGAAAACCAACTCTAACTGTGGCTATTTCTGATGAGTTGGTAGAAAATAAAGGACTAAATGCCGGACAAATCATACGGGATTTAGCTAAAGAAATTCAAGGTGGAGGTGGTGGTCAACCGTTTTTTGCAACTGCAGGAGGCAAAGATTTAAGTGGTTTGGATAAGGCGCTAGAAAGGGCTAAAGATTTAGTTTAAATTAAGTGAGTTTATCATTTTATCTGAAGTAATTTCACCTAAATAATGAAGGATTTAAATCAACTTAAAGAAGAATTAGGGTTTGAATCAGATACTTCTACGAATAAAAGATTTGGCTTTATAACCAACCCCTTATTACTAATTCTTTACAGAGTTTATATAATTTTCGCACTGATTTACAATACTAATCTTGTTAATCAAAATTTAGATTTTGATATAGAGTTTAAATTTCAAATACTAAGTACTGTGCTACTATTCTTTTGTGCATTATCAATTGGTCTGTATCGAATTAAGCTAGATTATATAATTCAAAAAGTTAAAGAAAAAGGAAAAAAATTCCCTTTTAAAAAGAGGGAAATAGGAGTGTTTAGGAGGACTATTGTGTCTGTCATTCTTATCTTCTTTCTTGCAATTATGTACTTTGTAGATGCCTGGGGGATTATCAAAAGTTTTATGAATAGTGATACTGCTCTAGGGTTGAATATAGCCTTAGTTCTTAGTTTGGTAACCGGACTACTTTATACCTTTCAATACCCGTTGGATGCGTTTCAGCAATATTTAAAAAGGGGAATAAAGATATACAGAAATTATATAAAATCAATTTTTATTACCGTAGGGATTGTTCTACTTTTTTCATTTCTTGGAGTAAAAAAGGATATTCCATTCTTCATGATTAGCTACAATTTGTTGATTTTGTATAATGAAATTGCCCTATATAGAGAAACGCAGAAAGTCAAAAAAACGAATTTGATTTCTTGAAAAATAGTTATTATTCCTCCTCCAAATTATTCCAACCTTGAGCGGTTAGGGGAATAGCTGATTCACTTCCTTTCAGCATCAGATAATTTTCAGCATTTTGCTCCGTAGTATGTCCGATAACTGTTAGGTTTGGATTTCCTTTGATTTTTGGAAAATCATCTTGTGAAATGGTAAAAAGCAATTCATAATCTTCACCACCATTTAATGCACAAGTAATCGGATTTATACCAAATTCTTCAGCAGTTTTTATGACCATTGGGTCGAGTGGTATTTTCTCTTCATAAACTTTAAACCCATATCCACTTTGTTTGGATAGATGTAGGACTTCAGAAGAAAGTCCGTCTGAAATATCTATCATAGAAGTTGGTTTAACATTCAATTGCTTCAGCAATTCGACTATGGTTTTTCCGGCTTCCGGCTTTAATTGTCGTCCAACTAAATATTCATATTCAGACAAATCCGGTTGTACATTTGGATTGACTTTATAAACTTCGTTTTCACGTTCCAAAATTTGTAATCCCAAATAGGCTGCACCCAAATCACCACTTACAACCAATAAATCATTTTCATGTGCTCCATTTCTGAAAACGATTTCTTCTCTTTTTGCAGAGCCGATTGCCGTGATACTGATGATGAGTCCGCTTGTGGAAGAAGTGGTATCACCACCCACTAAATCTACTTTGTAATTTTTACAGGCAATTTTAACTCCTTCATACAATTCTTCCAAAGACTCAACCGGAAAACGACTGGAAACTGCAATGGAAACCAAAATTTGAGAAGGAATAGCATTCATGGCATAAATATCACTCAAATTGACCATTACCGATTTATACCCCAAATGTCGCAAGGGAACATACGCCAAGTTAAAATGAACCCCTTCTACCAACATGTCAGTGGAAACCAAAGTTTCGGCATCAGTGAACTCTAATACGGTGGCATCGTCACCAATTCCTTTTACGGTATATTCACTATGAAGTTCTATGTTTTCAGTAAGATGGTTAATTAAACCAAATTCACCTAATTTATCAAGTGGAGTTAATTGAGGTTGTTTATCATCAAACATTATTGAAAGGTTTTTGGATCAACATTTTGTGCTTTGGCAGGTAGTTTTTTTAGATCATCTATAGACAGTTGCCTTACACTTTCCGGATGGATTGCTAAAGACAGCTTGTCAAACATTTCCGGGTTGGGAATGGTAATTTTTCGTTTCTCTGTTGAGAACCAAACACCAATTAATTTTGAAGAAGCTAAATGGACTCCATCCTTTTTCCGGTAGAGATGGTGTTGAAATTCATACATTTCACCTTTGTCGGAAATACCAGTTTGCTCAACAGTAATTATAATTTCTTCACCTTCATGTCCTTCTTTAAAAAATGAAAATTCTTCATGCAATATAGCCGGTCCTATTTTCCACTCAGCTAAATTGTGTAGATGAATTCCATAATGCCGTAAATAAGCAATTCGAGCATAGCTGGTGAAATTCATATAAGAAGCATTGGCTAAATGGAAATTAGCATCCAAATCTGACCATCTCACAACTGTTTCTACAAAAAAAGGAGTCATTCTGCTGAAATTTTGAACAAAGGTACGGAGACAAATAGAAACAAAAAAAGCCCTGACCAAAATCAGAGCTTTTATCTAAAAAAATAGACTTTTTTCTTATTTCGTCAAAGGACTTGTAGGCAAGGTTACTGTTCCTGGGTCTTTCCAAAGACCATCTTTTTGCGCTTTTTTCTTAACGGCTTCAGCTCTTTTTTTACTGTCCGGATGAGAACTCATCATTTTTTCATAACCACTCATCTGACTTCCTTCAGAAAGTAAAGCTAATTTTTTGAAAGCAGTATAAGCTGCAACAACGTCATACCCGTGTTTTTTCATAAAGTCATAAGAATAGGTGTCTGCTGAAGTTTCCTGTTTTCTACTATGTGTTGCGTCTAACATTGCATTTGCCATTTCACCTAATTGACTGTCGTTTAGAGTAGCGACAGTACTTGATGCCGCCGACCCGGCTTCTAATGCCGCAGCTTTCATGTAGGCAGCTTTCATGGCATCTTTGGTGTCTTCGTTTTTTACGTGTCCGATTTCATGACCAATTACAGCTAATAATTCATCATCTGTCAAAATATCCATCAAAGAAGAAAATACACGCACACTACCGTCTGCACAAGCAAAGGCATTGATGTCGATAACGTTATAAACTTTGTAGTTAAGGGGCAATCCATCTTCATTTTTGTGCTTACCAAATACTCTTTCCAAACGTTGTGCGTAAGGGTCACTAGCAGCAGCTACCGGATTGTTGTTGTCCATCCAATCTACGGCTTCTTTGGATAGTCTTTTTGCATCTTCATTGGAGAAAGTTAGGGCTTTAACACCTTTTTCTGCAATTTTTGTAGCTTTTCCTAAACTAATTTGTGCATTTGCAAATCCGAATGAACTTACAATAATTAGTGATAAAATTACTTTTTTCATTGTATAAAGGGGAATTAAGAGTTAATAAATTTGAAAGTGCCAATTTATGAAAAAATTGTTTATATTTTTGAAATTAAATCATGAATTAATTCGGATTCAAATCCTTTTTGGAGAAGGTAGTTTTTAATCTTAACTTTCTTTTTGAAGCCATCACGTTCAGATTTTAGCTTTTCCTTTTTTTCGTTGAATAAACGTTCAAGCGTTGTTGTATAATCAATTTCATCAATTTCTTTTAATCCGATTTCAATTAGATGATTGGGGATTTTTCTTTTTTTTAATTCAATCCTAATTTTAATTCGACCCCATTTTTTTTGATAAAATTTACCCCGAGCAAAACTTTGTGTGAAGCGCTCTTCGCTCAGAAATTTATTCTGAATTAAATAAATAAGGATTTCATCATACGCTTCCGGAATTAACTTAAAGTCATTTAATTTTTGTTCTACTTCCCATTGACAACGGTCTTGGTACGTACAATAGTGTGCCATTTTATCACGAATCTCATCAACAGTAAAGCTTTTCATGAAGAGGTTTTATTCACGGTAATAAATTCGTTTCACTCTTGCCGAGATAGAAGTCAAAATTTCATATGGAATCGTTTCTGTTTTTTCAGCAATTTCCACTATGGTTGGATTTTGTCCAAAAATGATTACCTCGTCGCCTTCTTCACATACAACATCAGTTACATCAAGCATCATCATATCCATACAGATGGTTCCCATGATTGGAACAGTTTGATTATGAATAGAAACAGTTCCTTTACCATAACCAAGTGAACGTCGAATACCATCTGCATAGCCAACCGGGATAGTCGCTACTCGTGTTTTTCTTTCAGCTTTAAATTTTCTACCATAACTAACGGTTTCACCTGATTGTATTTCTGAAATTTGAGAAATAACGGTTTTAAATGTCGCTACATTTTTTAGTTGTTTCTGAACTTGACTATCATCTGAAATTCCATACATGCCAATTCCTAAACGAATCATATCATATTGATTATCAGAAAAATGAATGATTCCTGAAGAGTTGAGTGCGTGTTTTATGGGCTGAGTAGAAAGACCGGAGCAAAGTTTGTCGTAAGCCTTATCAAATTTCTGAAGTTGCTCTACTGCAAATGCTTTTTCAGAAGGAACATCAGCCGTGGCCAAATGAGTAAATATGGAACGAACGGTAACTGTTTTTTCTTCTTTTAGTTGTCGAATTAAATTATCAAGTTGTTCACACCGAAAACCTAGGCGGTTCATTCCGGAATTAATTTTAATATGAATAGGATAGGGTTCTGTAATGGACTTTTCTTTTAATGTTTGAATGAATAAGTTCAAAACACGTAAACTATAAATTTCAGGTTCTAGTTTATAGTCTATTATTGAAGAGTAGCTACTTTGCTCAGGGTTCATGACCATAATGGGTAGTGTGATTCCGGCTTTTCGTAACTCTACTCCTTCATCTGCATAGGCGACACCAAGGTAGTCAATCTGATGGTGTTCTAGGGTTTGTGCAACTTCAAAACTTCCTGTTCCATAACTATTTGCTTTGATCATAGCCATTACCTTAGTTGATGGTTTCAATTGGTTTTTAAAAAATTTTACGTTGTCCACCAAAGCGGTCAAATTAATTTCTAAAACAGTATCGTGTGATTTTTTTTCTAGAAATGCTGAGATTTTTTCTAAATGAAATGGTCGAGACCCTTTGAGTAAAATGGCTTCGTCATGTACGTTTTGTATACTTAAAGTCTTTAAAAAATCATCAGTTGATACAAAAGTCCGAGCATTGGCCTTGAATAGTTTTTTGTATTTTGGTAATATTTCACCAATTAAAACCAAATCATTAATCTTATAAGAATTGACCAATTCAGATACTTTTCGGTAAAGCTCATCTTTGTTGAGGTTACTTTGTAAAACGTCTGTTAGTACCAAACTTTTTCTAGGGAGAGGTTGTTGTGCCAGAACGTCTAATGCAACTTTTACCGAGTGTAAATCAGAATTGAATGTGTCGTTGATCAAAATGCTGTCTCGAATGGCTTCTTTGATTTCCAAGCGCATTTCTATCGGAAGTAAAAAAGGTGTAAGTGAAAGGTACTTTTCCAAGTCTAAGCCTAGAGCTACAATCGTTGTTAGTACTGTCAAAATATTTTCTACAGAGGCTTCATCATGAAAAGGAATTTGAAATGTATATTTTTGGGAGTTAAATTGGATTTGAATTTCTTGTCCAGTATCATTATCTGAACTTTTCATAAATTGAATTGTATCAGAGTTCTTTTTTCCAAAGGTAAATAAGCTGAATTGACTATCCGAATAAATGTCTTGAATCAATTGATTTGTTTCTTTATCTTCGGAATTGAAGATGATTTTTTTTGCAGATTTGAAAAGTTTGATTTTCTCTAAAATAATTTGATGCTTAGATGAGAAGTTTTCCAAATGAGCCGAACCAATGTGTGTAAGTACAGCAACCTCCGGCTGTATTATTTTTTCTAACTTTTCCATTTCATCCGGTTGTGAAATTCCGGCTTCAAAAATCCCTAAATCATGTGAATCATTTATTTGTAAAATAGAGAGTGGAACACCAATCTGAGAGTTGTAACTTTTTGGACTTCGAACGATGGAAAAGTCTTTCCACAAGAGTTGATTAAGCCACTCTTTTACAACGGTTTTCCCATTACTTCCGGTAATTCCTACGATTGGAAAATGAAATTTTTTCCGATGAAATTCTGACCATGTTTGCAGTGCTTCTAGAGGGGAATCAACCCCTAAATAAGTGGCATCAGAAAAAGGCTCTTCTATAATTTTTGTAACAAATACTCGAATCCCTTTTTTGTAAGCATCTTTTATATATGTGTTTGTATCACTGAAGGCAAAAAAAACACCTTCATTTGGTCTATAAATGGTACGTGAGTCAAAATAGATTTCGTTCACAAATCCATTGGTTTTACCCTTGGTTTCTGCCGAGATAATTTCTGCAATATCTTTTATAGTATATGTTGTCACCTTCGTTTTATTTTAATCATTTAGATATAGAACTATAGCTATTTAGTCATGATTTTCTTTCCTTATTTCTTCCCAGTAAGCACTTCTGCTCAATGCTTCATATTCGTCTTTCTCACCCAACTCTACCAACTTATCACTTTTTGTTTTTCGGTGTGAGTAGTGAGCAAGATTTCCGGTTTTCATACAAATAGCATGTACTTTTGTGACGTATTCGGCAGTTGCCATCAAACTAGGCATAGACCCAAAGGGTCGACCACGGAAATCCATGTCTAATCCCGCAATGATTACACGTTTTCCGGAATTGGCTAACTGATTGGCTACTTCTACAATTCCATCATCAAAAAATTGTGCTTCATCAATGCCTACCACATCACAACTTTCTGCTAGTAATAAAATATTATATGCTGAATCCACCGGAGTTGCTTCTAGTGAATTTTGATTGTGTGAAACAACCTCCTCCTCTGCATAGCGGTTATCTATTGTAGGTTTAAAAATTTCTACTTTTAATTTCGCCATTTCGGCACGTTTCAGCCGCCGAATTAACTCTTCGGTTTTTCCTGAAAACATAGAGCCACAGATGACTTCAATCCATCCGCTTTGCTTTGTGTGATTTATGGTGTTTTCTAAAAACATAAACTACAAAGTTAGAAATTTTGAGTAGAGTATATTTTTAAATAACTAGATTCCTAAAATCTTTTTCAAAATCATTTTTGTAATCAAATATGTAGGCTTTACGCCACTTAGTCCTAACCCACCTGATGCTAGTGTGCTTCCAGTTTCTAAGGGGTTATCTGATGCGTAATAAGCATACATTACACTAACTTCAGATGAAATATGATGTCGAATTTTTGAGGCAATTTGAATGGCTTTTTGGTAATGTCCTCCTTCCATTTCTAGCCCAATGGCTTTCCAAGAAGAGTTTTTGAAATATTCGAGTACATCTCTGTTCTGTAAAGAAGTCCCTAAAACCGTTATCATAGGACCTTCACAAACTCCAAGGCGATTTCCTGTAAAATCAGATGTGCTTAACTTATTTTCAAATACATAGTTGTCAGTAGGGCCTTCCACAATGTGAGAGGTTGGAACCATGATGTCACCTTTTTTTCCACAAAGAATTCCGGCTTTCCCCATAATGGAAACCGACTTTACGTTCATCATAGTACTTGAAGACTTTGTTTTGAAAGGTTTTAGTAATTCATCCATTACTTCAAAGGCCTGTTCACCAAAAGCATAGTCCATTACAATCAAAACATCATCCGGTGGTGTTTTTAAATCAGAAAAAGCAGTATTTTTTAAATTAATTTTCTTTAAATCAATTATTTGAACATCAATATTTGCTCCTGAATGGTCGTCTATAAAAATCAACCCTTTATTTATACAAAATTCTTGAACTTTGTCACGAAGTGCCTTATTCTTACTTGAAGAAAGGTCTTTGTAAATGTCCATTTCATTTACACCTTTTATATCTTTTTTCAGAGCGTCAAAGGCGTATAGCATATTGGATACGCTGTGCATATTGGCGCTAATAATATGAAGTGGTCTAGAAATTAAACCATTGTCATCAAGTGTTTTTTTAATGGAATTTGCCCACTTCTCACCTACTATATGGTGTCCGATTCTTTCTCGTAAAATTGGAGTAAAGGTGATTTCCCGCCTTTTTAATCCTCTGTAATCATTCTGAGAAGTTTGTCCCATCCAGTAAATGATTTTGAAGAATTTTTCTTTGTCCGTTTCTGTACTAAAGTACTTGTAAGCAGTTTGTGTTTCATTAAACGACCGACCCAAAATCGTAGATAAGTGCATTAGCGCAACATCACGGTCTTTGGAGCTGATTTTTTGGTCATTTAGGGCAATTTCTTCAATTTTTTGCCAAATACGACTAATTTTCTGAGTTTGTTTGTTGTATGCTTTTGCTCGGATTTTATCGGCTTCGTTGTATAAAAACGTTAAATGAGTAAGTGTATCATAAATTTCGGAACGTCCACGTGTAACTTCTATATTCATTTGATCATCATCAACGCGATAACAAATTCGTCTTCTTTTAGGAGGAATAATGGGTTTAAATTTAGTGAAATCAACTCCTTCATTGGAAGTAAAGTGAACGTAGGGAGTTTCTGTAATACCATCCGGTAGGCGATCTAAAACATAGAACAAGCCACTAAGTTCTACTTTTTCCGGATCTGCCATGGACCCGTAAATTTCAGGATTGAGTTGTAGTAAAAGTTCCTGAATCATCTTTCCGGATTGTCCGGTGGGGCGATAAGTTCCACGATGAAACATATGTCGCATGGTAATATATAGCCGTTCAATCGCAGTTGTGGATTGTCGGGCTTTTGTTGCATTATTTATCATATTTTAAATTCGTTTAATTGTGTAAAAGAATAATTTGGATTAAAACCATTTTCGATTCTTTTTTTGTTCGTTTCTTTCTTTTAATTCTTGGTCAATTTTGAGTAATTCAGCATACCAATCTTCTCCAAATTTTCGAATTAAAGCGTCTTTTAGAAAATGGGCAACGTTTACTTTTAATTCTTTTCCCAGTGTACAAGCATCAGAGCAAATGTCCCAAGCATGATAGTTGACAGCAGTAAATTTTCTATATTCTTTTAATCTTATAGGGTATAAATGGCAGGATATAGGTTTTTTGTAAGACACTGCTCCTTCTTCGTATGCTTTTTCAATTCCACATTTAGCAGTTCCATTTTCTTCAAAAATGACATATGCACATTCACCTCCATTTACCAAAGGAGTAACCCACTCACCATCTGTATCCTTTTCATATTTTCCTGACGTTTCAATGGCAGAAATCCCTTCAGGGCGCAAATAAGGTTTTACATCGTCATAAATATCGTCTAATACGGCTAATTCATCTTCATTAAGTGGAGCTCCCGAGTCACCATCAATGCAGCAAATACCTTTGCACTTAGAAAGGTTACAAACAAATTCTTCGGAAAATATTTCTTCGGAAATAAGGGTGTCGTCAATTTGAAACATATAAAATTGTTGAGTATTGACACGCAAAGATAAGGGGTTTATTTTTGGTTTTGTAACTTTGTATCAACCTTTCCAATAAAAACATTAACTATTTTACAATTATTTAAACTGAAAAGTAAGTGTCATGGGAAAGATATTTAGAAGCCAAAAAGGAGAAGATTGGAAAGCCGTAGATTTGGAAATTCCGTATGTTAAGGATTATATACTGGAGGTATCAAATATGGGGAGAGTAAGGTCTGTAACGCCCAGGTTTGGTATAAGGCTGATAAAAGGAAGTGAGTTAAACGGTTATCGAATTATTCGATTGAAGTTTTTTAAACCTAGAACAAAAAGTGAGCAAAAGACTTTTGAAAGCTATGTTCCAGCAGTTAAGGAACTCAAAAAAAATGTAGAGTGGGAAAAGGAAAATGGAACTCAAAAGAAGTATGAAGAAATATTAAAGGAATTGGAATTGTTGACTCTTGAAAAAGAAAAATTTGCAAAAGAGGATATGAAAAACAGAACCATACACTATCATATTTTGGCTCACCGTTTGGTTGCAAATTATTTCTTACCAAAACCCAAAAAAGAAGAAACGGTAGTAGGACATTTAGATTATAACAAAACAAACAATAAAGCCACAAATTTAAAGTGGATGACTAAGGAAGAAAATGTAGAACACCAACAGGAAAGTCCTTATGTAATTTTGGCACATAAGAAGAGGGAAAACCGATTTAACCCCACCAAAAATAATTCTAAACTAACTCGGTACAAAGTAAGTAAAATAAAAAAATTGCTAAATGAAGGAACTTCAGCAGGAGAATTGGCAGAAAAATATAATGTAAGTAAAAACCAAATCTATAGAATTAAACGAGGTGACAATTGGAGATGGATAAAACCTGCGAAATAGGGCAAACCAACTACTTTAAATGAATTTACAACAATGAACAAAGACATCAAAGAACTTATAGGTGAGAAGTGGGCTATGGTTGACATAGATACCCCTCATGTAAAAGGCTATAAATTGCAAGTTTCTAACTATGGTAGAGTACGCTCCATAACAGAAAGGTTTGGAGTAACTATGCAAAAGGGAGCCAATATAAGCGGATATTTAATCATTCGAGCAGCATTTTATAAACCTAGAACAGCCAAAAAACAGGAAAAGGCAAATCAATATTATGAAAAAATAAAAGACCTGAAAAAACAATTAAAAGAAATAGAAAACAAAGAAAGTACACAGTTTATAGTACTCTCAAAAGAATTGGAAAAACTAAACAAAGAAAAAAAACGTTTTCAAAACAAAGATCAGAATCAGAGAAAAGTAAGTTTTTGTGAATACACGCATAGGTTGGTTGCTAAATACTTTTTACCAAAACCAAAAGAAAACCAGACAATTGTAGCACATATTGACTATAATAAGCACAACAATCAAGCCTCAAATTTGAAGTGGATGACACAAGAGGAAAACATGAAACACCAGCAAAATAGCCCGTATGTAATCGAAGGGAAAAAAAAGCGAAAAGAGCAACTTGGTGAAACTAAATTCCCGGTAAAACTAACTGAAACACGGGTAATGTATTTGAAAAAATTACTAAACGAAGGCAAACCTACAAAGCAACTTGTACGAATGTTTAAAATCTCAGAAACCCAAATCGGGCGGATAAAACGAGGTGAAAACTGGGGACATATAAGCCCTGCCGACTAGATAAATTATCCATTCATCAACCAAAATCTATACTTTTGTGAGGATTAAATGAAATCCATACTCGACCATATAGAGACAATTGATAATTTACGTCAATTACCCAAAACCAAATTGCCTGATTTGGCTTTAGAAATACGTGAATTTATCTTAGATACACTATCAGTAAAACCGGGTCATCTAGGAGCAAATTTAGGAGTAGTAGAGCTTACCATAGCACTTCATTATTTTTATGATACACCCAAAGACCAATTGATTTGGGATGTCGGGCACCAGTGTTACCCACATAAAATTCTGACAGGTAGAAAGTCCAATTTTGATTCATTACGGCAATTAGAAGGCATTTCCGGATTCCCTTCACGAGAAGAAAGCTCATTTGACACTTTTGGTACAGGACATTCGTCAACATCCATCTCCGCCATTACCGGAATGGTTTTGGCAAATCAACTCCAGAAAAAATCAAATCAACATATAGCAGTAATTGGAGATGCATCTATAGTATCGGGAATGGCTTTAGAAGGCTTAAATCATTTAGGAAGCACAGACTTAGATGTGTTAATTATACTCAATGATAACTCTATCGGGATAGACCCATCTGTAGGAGCGTTAAAAGAACATTTTTTTAATTTAAAAAGAGAAAAATCAAATTCAATTTTTGAAAAATTAGGATTCTATTATAAAGGTGTAATTGATGGACATAATTTTAATGAATTGTTTGACGCCTTAGAGGAATTAAAAACCATTTCGAAACCAAAATTACTTCATATAAAAACGACCAAAGGAAAAGGATATCCAAGTGCCGAAGCAGACCAAGTAAAATGGCATTCACCCGGAATTTTTGATAAAAAAACAGGAGAAATTCCTATAAAAAAAGAAAATTCTGTAACCTTTCAGCAAGTTTTTGGAGAAACATTAATTAAATTAATGCAGCAGAATCAAAAAATTGTAGCCACGACACCCGCTATGCTTTCCGGAAGTAATCTAATCGAAGCCAAGAAACAATTTCCCAATCGGATATTTGACGTAGGAATTGCTGAACAACACGCTGTTACCTTCAGCGCTGGGTTGGCAACACAAGGGTTGATTCCGTATTGTACAATCTATTCAACTTTTTTGCAACGTGCTTATGATCAGATGATTCATGATGTTGCTTTGCAAAACTTACCGGTTGTATTTTGCATAGACCGAGCCGGAATCGTAGGAACAGATGGAGCTACGCATCATGGTTATTTTGACACCGCATTTCTTAATTCAATTCCTAATGTAGTAGTTACTGCACCGATGAATGCAACAGACTTTCAAAATCTTCTCTATACAGCACAATTCACAAAAATCCCCTTTACAATTCGCTATCCCAAGGCAAAAATAGACGGAATTAATGAAGCCCTAGAGTACAAAAAAATAAAAATAGGAAAAGCAGAAGAATTACAAAAAGGAAGTAAAGTTGCAATTTTAACTTTTGGAACAATCGGAAACCGAGTACAAAGTGTTCTAAACCAAATTAATCAAAAAAAACAATTTGGACTATATAAATTCATATTCTCTAAACCTTTGGACAAAAATAAATTGAATGAAATTTTTGAAAACTATTCAACACTTATAACATTTGAAGACGGGGTTTTATCCGGAGGGTTTGGAAGTCTGATTTTAGAATATGCAGCAGAAAAAAACTATAAGGGTAAAATTACACGAAAAGGGTATCCCGATAAATTTATAGAACACGCTTCTATAGAGGAGTTAGAAAAACAAATTGGACTAGATAAATTTTCCATTCAACAACTATTAACTTCATTGATTTAAAACCAAAATTAATTTGGAATAAATCTAATTTATTTTTTCCATCAGAAAGAATTGCGATAACTTTGTCCAAAATAAATCACCAATGGCTTTAACAGAAGAACAATTGAATACAATTGGCGAGAAATTAGTCGAAAAATTCAAATCCATATACGACCCAGAAATTCCGGTAGATATTTACGAATTAGGACTAATCTATGACGCTTTTGCCAACGAAACAGGAAAGGTGAAAGTACTTATGACACTTACTTCTCCCAATTGTCCTGTAGCAGACAGCTTACCAAATGAAGTGAAACAAAAAGTAGAGCAAATAGAAGGAGTGGAAGAGGCAGAGATTGAACTTACATTTGACCCACCTTGGGATAGAGATATGATGAGTGAAGAAGCAAAGTTTGAATTGGGGATGTTGTAGAAATTCCGTATTTTTAGCCAAAAATTAAACCATGGATATAATCGAACTTATCAGTAAACTTTCAATAGTTTTTTACATAATTGCATTCCTGTTTTTTTTAAGTATTCTAGGATTCTTTTTCATTGTAAAACAACAAACCTCTGTTATTATAGAACGATTTGGTAAATTCCAAAGTGTAAGAAATGCAGGTTTCCAACTAAAGATTCCGGTAGTAGATAGAATTGCCGGGCGTATGTCATTAAAAGTCCAACAGTTAGATGTTGTTGTAGAAACAAAAACAAAAGATGATGTATTTGTCAAATTAAAAGTTTCAGTACAGTACATTGTTATCAAAGAAAAGGTTTACGATGCCTTTTATAAATTAGACAACCCGTATGCACAAATAACTTCCTACGTTTTTGATGTAGTTCGTGCAGAAGTTCCAAAACTCCGATTAGATGATGTTTTTGAAAAGAAAGATGATATAGCCGTTGCCGTAAAAGGTGAATTGCAAGAAGCAATGAATGATTACGGATACGATATTATCAAAACTTTAGTAACAGACATTGACCCAGACGAGCAGGTAAAACACGCTATGAACCGTATAAACGCATCTGAACGTGAAAAAGTTGCTGCACAATATGAAGGTGATGCGCAGAGAATCCTAATTGTAGAAAAAGCAAAAGCAGAAGCAGAAAGTAAGCGATTACAGGGTCAAGGTATAGCTGATCAAAGACGAGAGATAGCCAAAGGATTGGAAGAATCTGTAAACGTGCTAAACAAAGTTGGGATAAATTCCCAAGAGGCATCTGCCTTGATTGTTGTAACACAACACTATGATACGCTTCAAGCTGTTGGAACCTTGAACAATTCCAATTTGATCTTACTTCCTAACTCACCCCATGCAGCCGGTGATATGTTGAACAATATGATTGCATCCTTTGCCGCAGCAAGTCAAATAGGAGAGGAAATGAAAAATAATAATAAAAACAACAATACTAATTAAATTACATTAAAATTATGAAAATGTTTACTTTTGGGATCTTAGCAATGTCTTTGATTTCAGGTTTATCACTAGGACAGTCTGTAAAATCGGATAATGCATCTGACACAACTGTAACAGTAGGAACCCCAGAAATTGGAGTAGAGTCAGTAATGACAGGAACACTGTACAGTAATGGTCCTTATTACAATGTTGAAGGCTCTCCAAACATAAGTCTTGTGGAAAATGAAACTTTAGGTATGGACACATATGGATTTCCAAACTATGGAGGAATTAGAAATGCAGATGACTTTACGATTGCAGAGTTATCAAAAATAGAATCTTTCCAATTTTATGCTTATCAAACAGGATCGTCAACTACATCAACAATTAATTCTGTGACTTTGAGAATTTGGGATGGAATGCCAGGAGCAGCGGGTAGTAATATTATTTGGGGAGATGATTCAACCAATGTATTATCAACGACAGAATGGACGGGAGCCTACCGACAATTAGAGTCTAGTCCGGGAGCTACAAATCGTCCAATTATGATTTCTACAGTACTTATCACTGATTTAGAACTAGAACCGGGAACATATTGGGCAGACTGGGAACATGCCGGAGACTTAGGTTCAGGTCCTTGGTCGCCTCCTGTTACTATTTTAGGTGAAACTACAACAGGAGATGCTTTAGGTTACAATCTAGCAATCGGAAGTTGGTACAATCTAGTTGATGGAAATGGTTCAGGAGGAACAGGAACCTCTCTTGGACTTCCCTTTGAAGTAAATGGTGAAGTAATTACAGCAGGGACAAATGATTTATCGTTAGATTTGATAAATATTTATCCAAACCCAGCTACAAATTTTTTAAAATTAGTTGCAAAATCAAATATTGAATCTATATCTATTTATAGTTTAGTAGGGCAAGAAGTGTTAAAAATTTCTCCTAAATCAGATAATGCTCAGGTAAATATTTCATCTTTAGCAAAAGGAACTTATCTCATTAAAATGATAGTTAATGGTAAGATTCAAACACAGAAATTTATAAAAAAATAAAAAATTTTAGTACAAATAAATTTGAATGCCAAGTAAGTCTTGGCATTTTTTATTTCAATTAATCTAAATCAATTATAATCAAAACTTTTTTGGTAGTATCTACAAAGAATTTAATACCTCAACAAATTCAAGTTTCTATTTGATAATTTAAAAAGAAATTTTGTTTAATAAAGTACGTTAAGTATAATTCTAGATATCCTAAAAAGGGGTTTCAAACAAGTTAAACTCCTGCAAATTCTGTTTTTACTAGTTTATATAATTTGTCAGAGGGACGAATTCTAAAATCAATTGGGATAGTAATATTATCACCCTTCTTTGCATTTTCTGCAACTAAATCTTCAACCATCATAGAAGAAACAGTGGATTCTTTAGCTCCGGTTGTTGGTCCTGTAACCAAAATCTTATCACCAACTTTTAAATCATAGGCTTCAATTTGAAATTGCCCAATCTTAGTCTTTGGAAAGAAATGTTGCCCCTTTCCTATGTAAACCTTCTTTTGTGTAGCCATAGAACCATTTGCTGGTGACCATTCACCTAATTTTTGACCAAGATAGTAGCCGTTCCAAAACCCACGGTTGTAAACCGTTTGTAATAAGGTCATCCAATAATCGGTCTTTTCTTTTGAAAAAGTCCCATCTACAATAGAGTCTATCGCTTCTCGATAACAACGAATGACTGTTGCAACATATTCTGGTGAACGTCCACGTCCCTCTATTTTCAATACTTTAATTCCAGCATCCACCATTTCATCCAGAAAATCAATTGTACATAAATCTTTGGGTGACATCATGTATTCATTATCCAATTCGATTTCAAAACCAGATTCTTGTTCAATGACAGTATATTTTTTTCTACAATTTTGTTTGCAAGCGCCTCTATTTGCAGAAGAATTATGTGAATGTAAACTTAGATAACATTTCCCTGAAACTGCCATACAAAGTGCACCATGCCCAAAGATTTCAATTTCTACCAAATTCCCAGATGGACCGCATATATTCTCTTTTTGAATTTGTTCAGTAATTTTTTTTATTTGACTTAAACTCAATTCACGACTCAGCACAATCGTATCTGCAAACATAGCATAAAACCGTACAGTTTCTATGTTTGTCACATTGATTTGAGTTGAAATATGGACTTCCATTCCTACTTGTCGAGCATATGCGATAACTGCTTGATCCATTGCAATAACTGCTGTAATATTAGCAGATTTTGCCCTATCAATTAAAGTTTTTATAATAGACAAATCATGGTCATAAATGATAGTGTTGAGTGTGAGGTAAGTACGAACCTTTAGTTCTGAACATCGTTTAGAAATTTCAAGAAGATCATCCATTGTGAAATTAATGGAAGCACGTGCTCTCATATTGAGTTGCTCCACACCAAAATAAACAGAATCTGCACCATTGTCAAGTGCTGCTTGTAGCGATTCAAAATTTCCTGCTGGCGCCATCAATTCCATTTTACCACTTTTTGTCATAATCAATCCTTTGAATTTGCAAAATTATAAAAAAAGAATAAAGGTATAGAGGAAATAAGAGTTATAAAAATTATAATACCGTCTGTATAGTGTACTATTATAGTAATTTTAAATATCAGTAAAGAACCTAATTTATATGATTAACTTTTTACATAGTTCATTTAAGATGAAACTATGTACAGAAAAGAGTGTGAAAAAATAATTGATATTAACCTAAACAGACTCTAAGTTTTCATAATAGTTCTTCTATCCGAAAATCAATTAGTTAACAATATTTATTGTATCTTTGCACAGTAATTTAAGCCAATGAGAAACCCATTGTTTTACGCAAAAATCCTTTTATTTGGAGAGTACGGTATTATTGAAAACTCGAAAGGGTTAACGATTCCTTATGATTCTTATAAAGGAACATTGAAGTTTAACAAAACTTCTGAAGGGGAGATTTCCAATAAAAGTATTCAGAGATTTGCTGACTATTTAGGTAAACATTTTTCTGATAATTTTGATTTAGCAAAACTTAATACTGACGTTCAAGCAGGAATGCACTTTGACTCTACAATTCCACAAGGATATGGAGTAGGAAGTTCCGGAGCTTTGGTCGCAGCGATTTATGAGCGGTACACAATTAATAAAATTGACATTTCAAATGGAATTTCAAGTGATGTTATTGCACAGTTAAAAGAAACTTTTTCCAAGATGGAATCCTTTTTTCATGGAACAAGTTCCGGCATTGACCCACTTATTTGTTATCTAAATCTTCCATTACTCATTAATTCTAAATCAGATATTTCTACTGTTGGGATTCCCGAACAGAAAGCCGGAAAAGGAGCCATCTTCTTGGTAAACTCAGGTACACCTGGAGAAACAGCTCCTATGGTACAGATTTTCTTTGAAAAGTTAAAACAAGAAGGTTTTAGAAATACACTCAAAGAAGAGTTTATAAAGTACAATAATGCTTGTATTGACGCATTTGTAAAAG
>JBKEAG010000142.1:0-10395 GCA_047972025.1 Moheibacter sp. | reverse complement strand
TATTTTTTTCTATAAATAGAAACAGTTCTCGTTTTTTTTTGGAATTATAGATTAAATGCAATATCAAGACGTTATTACTTCTCTAAAAGCTGATATTCAGAACCGATGGATTTTAATTAAGTTAAAATTAATTTGTATCTTACTTATAAAAGTAAGTATAATTATATTTGTCTGTAAATCAGTATAATGTATTGATGTTTAAGCTATCTTTCGTTACCACAGGTAAAATTTCATTTTTTTCTAGAGCAAATCGTTGGATTTCCTCTTCTGATAACTTTTTAGACAAATTAACTTTTTCAACTTTAAACCCCACACTTTTCAAAGTTTTATAATAGTCCACTCCATATACACGAACATGGTCATATTGTCCGAATTTTTCAATTCGCTCTTTTCGGTTAGTAATTGATGGGTCTTCAAAAGTTTTTTCTAATTGATAGCGAATTGGAACTTGAAAAATTCCCCAACCGTTGGGCTTCATCACACGAAATAGTTCGGACAATGCCTTTTTATCATCATCTACATGTTCTAAAACATGGTTGCAAAAAATCACATCAAATTTATTGTCTTCAAAAGGTAAGTCTTGGATATCAGCTTTTACATCAGCAAGTGGAGATTCTATATCACAAGTTGTGTAATTTAAGTTATTCATTCTTCTAAATTTCTTATAAAAAGATTGCTCAGGAGCCATGTGAAGAACTTTTAGGTTTGCAGAAAAAAAGTTGGTTTCACGTTGTAAATACAACCATAGCAGTCGGTGTCTTTCAAGTGATAAAGTTCCAGGTGACAATACATTTTTACGTTGTTTTTCATACCCATAAGGAAGAAATTTCCGATAAGACTTTCCATCAATGGGATCGGTGAAATTTGAGCCATGGTATAACCAAATCAAAATAGGACGAAACCAGATGCTTAGTCGAATCAGCCAAGGTCGCGGGATGAGATTGATGATTTTTTTTAAGATAGAGTTCAAAATAGTGTGATTATTTTAGGAACTAAAATAAATAGACAACTAATGGCAGCACCAATGGAAACAATAAAAGTAGCACCGGCAGACATATCTTTTACATATTTTATTTGTTCGTCATAATCTGTCGTTACTCGGTCAGCAAGTTTTTCGATAGATGTATTAATGTATTCTACTGCACCAATTCCAAACATCCACAGTAAAACGATGAGCATTTCGGTTTGGGAAATATTTAATAAAAATCCAATTAAAATGGTAAAAACCATAACCCCTACGGTAATTTGTACATTTCGTTCAGTACGTAGCCCATATAAGATTCCGTTTAGAGCAAATTTGGCTGAGCGTAGAAATCGGAGCATTTTAAGCAGTGACTTTGTATAGAAAAGGCTCTTCTTCTTTACTTTCTATTCCAAGTGCTTCATATACGTATTTGAAAGTAGATAATAGGGTGGGTTTTCCATCAATAATAGCAATATCATGCTCAAAATGGGCAGAGGGTTGGTTGTCTCGTGTTGTGACCGTCCAGCCGTCTTTGTGAAAGCGAACTTTGTCTGTCCCCATATTAATCATGGGTTCAATGGCAAGTACAATTCCTTCTTTTAGAGCTTTCCCATTACCTTTTCTACCATAATTTGGAACTTGTGGGTCTTCGTGCATTTGTTTTCCTAAGCCATGTCCTACCAATTCTTTTACAACACCATATCCTTCTTTTTCACAATAAGACTGAATGGCAAACCCAATATCTCCAACTCGGTTTCCGGGACGTACTTGTTCGATTCCTTTGTATAAACTTTCTTTTGTGATTTTGAGTAATTTTTTCACATCAGAAGCTACTTCACCAACTTCAAAAGTATAAGCATGATCTCCTACAAATCCATTCATAAATACACCGCAATCTACAGAGAGTATGTCACCGTCTTCTAAGAAATCTTCATTTGGAAATCCATGAACGACTTGCTCATTTGGTGAAATACAAAGTGAATTTGGGAATCCACCATAACCCAAAAAGGCTGGTTCACCTCCGTTGTCTTTTATAAATTCATGGGCTAGTTTGTCTAGTTTTATGGTTTGTATTCCCGGTTTTATTTCTTTTGCCAACATGCCCAAAGTTTTTGAAACCAACTGAGCACTTTGGTACATTAATTCTAATTCTTCTTTTGTTTTTAAATGAATCATCTTCTAAAAAATCCTCTTTTCCTTTTTCTTTTTTCCTTTTCACGACCATGTTCTGATAGTGAAAACTCTATTCTTTTGTTTATAACTTGTAAGACTTCTCCCCAACCTGGAAATCCACCGAGATTTCGATCATCTATAAATAAATCAGCATGAATTTTACGACTTTGTTTTTCAATTTCAAATATTTCTCCTTCAAAACTTGAATTTACGGCATAAAACTCAATTCCATTTTCATGACAAAATTCCACGGCCTCTTCTAATGCTTTTCCGTGGCGATATGTCCATAAAACCAACCGGTGTCCTTGTATTTGTAATTCTTTTAAAGACTCAAATGCAAAAAGCATGGGTTTTCCAATTTTTGGGTATGCATCTTTGACGATGGTTCCATCGAAATCAACGGCGATTAGGTAACTTTTCATGGGTTAAGGACTTTTGTGAGTTCAAACATACAAAATTTAACTGGTTATTAATATGTCTCCCGTCATGTCTTTTGGAATAGGTATGCCCATTAATTTTAATATAGTTGGTGCAATGTCACCTAGTTTTCCATTTTTTATTTGGTGTTGATTTTCTTTTTGAATTAATACTACAGGAACTAATTTTGTGCTGTGCTGAGTATTGGGGGAGCCGTCTGTGTTTACCATGACGTCTGCGTTTCCATGGTCTGCTAGTATGATGACGGAGTAGTCATTTTCAAGAGCTGTTTTGACAATGGTATCCGTACATTTATCTACGGTTTCTGCTGCTGTTACGGCTGCTTGGAAATCTCCAGTATGTCCAACCATATCGGTATTGGCAAAGTTTAGACAGATGAAGTCTGCAGATTTGTTTTTAATTTCCGGTAGTATATTTTTTGTAATTTCGGGAGCAGACATTTCCGGTTTTAAATCATAAGTAGGAACGTCTTTTGGTGATGGACATAAAATTCTTTTCTCACCATAAAATTCTTTTTCCCGACCACCTGAAAAGAAAAAAGTAACGTGTGGATATTTTTCAGTTTCAGCAATTCTAATTTGTTTCTTTCCTTCTTTTTCTAACACTTCTCCTAGTGTATTGGGGATTTCGTTGTCGTCATAAATAACCTCTACTCCTTTGAATGTTTTGTCGTAATTTGTAAGTGTTATGTAACGTAATGATTGTTTTTTCATCCCAAATTCTGGAAAATCTTCTTGAGTTAAAACTTGGGTGATTTCCCTTCCACGGTCTGTTCTGAAATTAAAATTAATGACAACATCTCCTTCTTCTATCAATCCATTTTCATTTACTAAAATAGGTTTTATAAATTCATCTGAAATTCCATTTTTGTAAGATTCTTCTATGGCTTGAATAGGGTCATTTGTTTGTTTGCCTTTTCCATGGATGAGTAGGTCATAGGCAAGTTTTATGCGTTCCCAACGCTTGTCCCGATCCATAGCGTAGTAGCGTCCAATTATGGTTGCTAATTTTCCGGTTGAATTTTGCATGTAAGCATTTAATTCTTGGATAAATTCTTTTCCACTATGCGGGGCACAATCACGACCATCTGTAAATGCGTGAACGAAAACATTGTCGTGTAAACCGTAGGCTTTTGTAGCATCAATTAACCCTATTAAATGATTGATGTGGGAGTGTACGCCTCCATTGGAAGTTAATCCTATGAAATGAACTTTTTTATTATTGTCACGTGCAAATTGAAATTGAGCGTTTAGTACATCTTCTTTTAACAGTGATTTGCTTTCAACTGCCATGTTAATTCGAACCAAATTTTGGTAAACAACTCTTCCTGCTCCTAGATTCATGTGTCCAACTTCAGAATTTCCCATTTGTCCTTCGGGTAAACCGACATCTAGTCCGTAGGTGATTAGAGTAGCATTGGGGTATTTTGTATAGCACGAATCCATAAACGGAGTGTTTGCCTTTTCGATGGCTGAAACATTTGGGTCAGGGTTTAGTCCCCATCCGTCTAGAATCATTAGCAGAACTTTGTTGCTCATATAGTGTGATTTGAAAGTTTGATGATGTGGGGATTTGAAACTAGATTAGCCATTATTGCTTCGACTAAATTAGATTTAATTGGCAATATCATTTATAAATTTTATACGCATTAGTCTTAATTCTTCTTCGTCATAATCATCTCCAAATTCGTCTAGTAAGTTACTCATAGTATCATTTTCTGCCTCCATCAGAAAATCATGAATTTCTTCTTGTTGTTCTTCATCTAGAATATCATTTATATAATAGGTAATGTCTAATTTTGTTCCTTGGTAAACGATGCTTTCCATTTCCGAAAGAAGGTCGGACATACTTAGACTTTTTGCACCTGCCATATCCTCAAAGTTAAGTTTACGGTCAATACTTTGTATGATGTAAACTTTATGATTGGACTTATCAGCAACTCCTTTTATGACCATTTCATCTGGACGGGTAATGTCGTTTTCTTCTACATATTTTGTGATAAATTCTACAAAAGGTTTCCCAAATTTGTTTGCTTTTCCTTCTCCTACTCCAAATACATTGGTCAACTCTTTGAGTGTTGTTGGGTATTGCATTGTCATATCATCCAAACTAGGGTCTTGGAAAACAGCAAAAGGTGGAATGTTATGTTGTTTGGCAATTTTTTTTCGTAAATCTTTTAAGTGTTTCAGTAGCTGAGTGTCAAATGCTGCCGGAGTCTGCTGAACGGACTCTCCACTTCCTCCTGAAAGTAATTTTTTAAAATCGGTATCTTCTGCAATTAGAAATTCAGCAGGTTTTGTGATGAATGTTTTTCCCTTTTCGGTTAGTTTTAAAATTCCGTAGGATTCAATTTCTTTGGTTAAATAATTCTGAACAATCAATTGACGGACTATACTTTTCCAATAATAATCTTCGTGTTCTTTTCCTTTTCCAAAGAAATCTTCAATCTGTAAATTATAAGATTTGGTAATGGAACTCTCTTTGCCAACTACGGTATTGACTAAATCATTTATTTTAAGTACTTCTTTTGTTTTCTGAAGAATTTGAAGCAATAATTGAGCGTCTTTCTGTACATCAACCATCTTTTTTGGATTTCGCATATTGTCATCCATATTGGCTCCCAATCCATTCTTTTCATCAAATTCTTCTCCGAAATAGTGGAGTATAAATTTTCGTCTAGACATAGAAGTTTCTGCGTAAGCTACAACTTCGCCCAACAATTGAAGTCCAACTTCTCTTTCAGCAACGGGTTTTCCAGCTAGAAATTTCTCTAATTTTTCGATGTCTTTGTAATCATAAAACGCCAGACAATGACCTTCACCTCCGTCTCTACCCGCACGTCCGGTTTCTTGGTAGTAGCTTTCTAGGCTTTTGGGTATATCATAATGAATGACAAAACGAACATCAGGCTTGTCTATCCCCATTCCAAAGGCAATGGTTGCCACTACAACATCTACCTCTTCCATCAAAAACATATCCTGATGCCTAGAACGTGTTTTTGTGTCCAAACCGGCATGGTATGGAATTGCCTTCACCCCATTTACTTGTAAAAGTTGAGCAAATTCTTCCACTTTTTTACGGCTTAAACAGTAAATGACACCGGATTTTCCGGTATTTTGGTGTATAAATTTTACAATTTCTTTATCATGATTAATTTTTGGACGTACTTCATAAAATAAATTGGGACGATTGAATGATGCTTTGTAAACTTTGGCATTTTGCATCCCAAGTGTTTTCTGAATGTCTTCCTGTACTTTTGGTGTTGCGGTAGCGGTCAGAGCAATGACGGGAGCATCTCCTATTCTATTGATGATATTTTTTAAATTTCGGTATTCGGGGCGGAAATCATGCCCCCATTCAGAAATACAGTGTGCTTCATCAATGGCGAAGAAGGAAATTTTTACTGTTTTAAAAAATTCAATGTATTCTTCTTTGGTTAAGGATTCCGGTGCGACATAAAGCATTTTGGTAACTCCACTGCGTATATCATCCATCACTTTTTTTGTCTGTGATTTGTTCAGTGATGAGTTTAGAACATGAGCTACATCATCATCCGACGAAATTCCGCGTAATGCATCTACTTGATTTTTCATTAATGCAATCAGAGGTGAAACAATTATGGCTACTCCTTCAGAGATTAGAGCAGGTAATTGATAACACAGTGATTTTCCACCACCGGTTGGCATCAATACAAAAACATCTTCTTTGTTGAGAAGGCTTGTAATGATTTCTTCTTGTTGACCTTTAAATTGGCTGAAGCCAAAATGTTTTTTTAGATAAGAAGATAATTCTTTTGTTTGATTCATCTATATAAAAAGGCTAGATTTAATTTTTTCTACTTTTTAAAGTTCCTATATTTGGACACTAAATTTACAAAAACAATTTTAATTCCAAAATAGGGTCTAAAGACCTAAATTATAATAAAAATATTATATAGGCAAAAAACATCAGACTTTGAAAAATCAAGAAATACAAGAAATTGCAAAATCTGTTTTCCAAGACGAAATTACTGAACTTTTACAAATTGCTCAAAATATAAGTGATGAGTTTGCTCAAGCGGTAAGTTCAATTCATGCAATGAAAGGGAAATTGGTTGTTGTAGGTATTGGAAAGAGTGCTCATATTGCCAATAAAATGGTAGCAACGTTTAATTCTACCGGTACAAAAAGTCAATTTTTACATGCGTCAGAGGCAATTCATGGTGATTTGGGGTTATTGGATGAAAAAGATGTGGTTATTTGTGTTTCAAAAAGTGGTAATAGTCAAGAGATAGTGGCAATTGCTCCAATTCTAAAAAAGAACGCGTCGTTACTCATTGCTATCACGGGAAATATAGAGTCAGAATTAGCAAAATATGCAGATATAGTTCTAAATGTAACGGTATCTCATGAGGCTTGTCCAAATAATTTAGCACCAACATCAAGTACAACGGCTCAGTTGGTAATGGGTGATGCGCTTGCAGTTGTTTTGATGAAAATGAGTGGTTTTGCAGCACAAGATTTTGCAAAATATCATCCGGGAGGAGCTTTAGGTAAACGGCTTTTGTGGAGTGTAGAAGATGTAATGGATACGTATCAGCGACCATTGGTTCAACCAAATTCTACTATTTATGAAGTGATTGATTCGCTTACATCAGGTAGAAATGGTATTACAGTTGTTTTGGATGAAGATAAAATTTTGGGTGTAATTACAGATGGGGATTTGAGAAGAATGCTGCAAAAACACAAAGACTATCAGAATTTAAAAGCAATTGATATATTGACTTCTAATCCGAAACAAGTTTCTAAAGATGAAAAAGCAGTAGATGCTTTTCATAAATTACGGGATTTTAATATAGGTCAATTGGTTGTAGTAGATAGAGAGAAGAAGTATTTTGGAATATTGGATTTACATGCGCTGATTAAACATGGAATAGAAGCATGACAGAAAATAGTCAACCACAAACAGAAATGCCTTTTTTAGGACACATTTTTGAATTACGAGGCCATTTGGTTCGTTCCATAATCGCCATTTTGGTAGCAAGTGTTGTATGTGTGATTTTTTGGAGTTACATCAGTCAACATTTTATTATGGCACCTTTGAAGTCAGATTTTTTCACATATAATATTTTAAATGTACTCGCTGAAGAGATAGGAATCTCTCCCATATACCCAGAAGCATTTGACTTCTCAAAAGATTTAAAGAATCTAGTGCCTTCCGGGCAGATAACCTCACAGATTTATGCAATTCTTATTTGTGGATTGATTTTAGCTATACCTTATGTGGTTTGGGAAATTTGGCGATTTATAAAACCGGGATTGACAGAAAATGAACGAAAATACACCAACGGAACAGTATTGGGTATAACATTGTTTTTCTTGATGGGAGTAGCGTTTAGTTACTTTTTTATGTTACCTTTTTCTGTTCAATTTTTATTTTTCTATAACCCATTTGGGATTTCTAATGAATGGACGTTGGGAAGTTACACCGCATTGTTTGTACAAACCCTTTTGGGTATGGGGTTAGTGTTTTTATTTCCGGTATTTGCTTACTTTTTGGCAAGGGTTGGGATTTTGACTCCCCAATTTTTACAAACCTATAGAAAACATGCTTTGGTAGTAGTTTTGGTGATAGCGGCAGTTATCACTCCTTCTGATATAATGAGTATGATGATTGCTTCTCTTCCTCTTTTATTATTATACGAATTAAGTATTCATATAACTCGGTATGTGTATAACAAACAATTGAAAGAAGAAAAAAGCACACTGCAAAAAAGATGATAAAAATCCTTTAGTTGCTATGCGTGCATAATAAATTATTTTTGTTAAATTTACGGACTTTAAATAATCATAATTAAAACAAGATGAAAATATTAGTATGTATCAGTAGCGTTCCAGACACTACTGCAAAAATAAATTTCACAAGTGATGGAAAAGAATTTGACAAGAATGGTGTCCAATTCGTTATCAACCCGCATGATGAATTTAGTTTGACTCGGGCAGTACAATTGCAAGAAACACAGGGAGCGAGTATTACTGTAGTTACAGTAGGTGATGCTTCGGTAGAGCCAGTTATGAGAAAAGCATTGGCAATAGGAGCAAATGATGCCATTCGAGTAAATGCAGATGCTCGTGACGGATTATTTGTAGCAACTCAGATTGCAAAAATTGCAAAAGAAGGAGCTTATGATTTGATTTTGACCGGACGTGAATCCATTGATTATAATGGAGGAGAAGTTCCTGGATTTGTGGCCGGGATTTTGGATTATGCATTTATCAATGGGTGTGTAGGTCTAAATGTAGAGGGAAATACAGTACAAGCCATTCGTGAAATTGATGGTGGAAAAGAAACGGTAACAACTCAAACCCCGGTAGTAGTTGCCGGACAGAAAGGACTAGTTGCTGAGTCAGATTTGAAGATTCCAAATATGCGGGGAATTATGGCAGCAAGAACAAAACCACTAAATGTAGTAGAAGCAGAGCAGACTTCATCAAATATGAAAGTTGTTGGCTATGAAAAACCAGCTGAACGTGGAAATGTGAAGTTAATTGATAAAGATAATGTGGCGGAGCTAGTGAAATTATTACACGAAGAAGCAAAAGTTATATAGTTTAAAATATTCAAGTTCAAGACAGGTATTAAATAACCCTAAACATTGGACATCAAACTTTAAATCAAATTTAATATGGCAATTTTAGTATATGCAGAATCCCATGAAGGACAATATAAAAAGGCAGCATTAGAAGCAGTTTCTTATGCCAAATCAATTGCTGACAAAGCAGGAGATACTGTGACGGCAGTCGTGATTAATGGAACTGAACCGTCAGATACGTTATATAAATATGGAGCAAATAAAGTAGTAAAAGTAAATAGTGATATTTTAAAGAATTTTTCACCAAATGCTTATGCAAAAGTTTTGGCAGAGTTAAAGGAGGGAGATACAATAGTGCTTCCCGCAACAAATGACGCTTCGACTATTGCACCCTTATTAGCGTTAAAGACAAGTGCTACATTGGTTACAAATTTAGTAGCAGCACCAAGTAACGTTTCTCCGTTTACAGCTGAACGTAAAGCATTTTCTGGAAAGGGTATCGAAACGATAGAAGTAACGGAAGGTAGCAAAGTATTGACTGTGTTGCAAAATGCTTTTGGAGTAAAAGAAAATACAGTTTCAGGGACGGAAGAAATGGTAAACATTTCAGTTTCCGAGATAGATGTAAAAGTGAAAGTAGAAAAGGTAGAACAAGCATCTAGTGATAAAATTGATTTGAAAGAAGCAGAAACGGTTGTTTCAGCCGGTAGAGGACTGAAAGGACCTGAAAATTGGGGAATGGTAGAAGACTTAGCAAATGTTCTAGGTGCGGCAACAGCTTGTTCCAAACCGGTGGCAGATATAGGCTGGCGTCCGCATAGCGAACACGTAGGGCAAACCGGAAAAGCAATATCACCTAATTTGTATATCGCAATTGGAATTTCAGGAGCTATTCAGCATTTGGCAGGAGTAAATTCATCCAAAACCATTGTTGTAATTAACACTGATTCGGAAGCTCCATTTTTCAAATCAGCTGATTATGGAATTATAGGAGATGCTTTTGAAGTTGTTCCTAAACTAACAGAAGAAATTAAAAAATTCAAAGGAATGTAGTTAAAATACACAAAGAATAACTATTATAGAACCCTCACTAGTTTTCAAAACTGGTGAGGTTTTTTTATTTTTCCTGACGAAAAATTTCACTAAACTTAGGATTTTATTAGATTTACAGTCTGATGGAGAATTTGGTGAAATTAAATATAAAGGGAATATCGTATAGCCAAACCCAAACGGGGGCATATGCACTGAT
>JBKEAG010000131.1:0-1807 GCA_047972025.1 Moheibacter sp. | reverse complement strand
ACATAGCTTTTGATATCATCCAAAATTCCTTGGTTTTCAGGAGTCACTGTTTTTTGGAGGTATTTGAATGTGTTGGAATGGAGTTTTAGTGTTCCGTCACATCTTTTGGTATAGAAAATTTTGCCAAATTCCAACGGATTATTTTTATCAAATTTATTGTTTTCGATGACCCATTTCAGTAGTTTTTCATCTTCTGTCCATCCAAATGTCAATACCAAACTTTTCATAAAATATTCATCGTTTTTCAATAGCCAAGGCAGTCGGCTTTTGTCATCATTGAAAAGGTAAAGGTTGCGGTTGATTAGAAGTTGTTCGTTAAATTTTCGTTGCTGGTCTAGGTCGGGGACGTCTTTCCAGCGAGGAACCTTAATTTTTGTTGCATATAGTTCGGGTTCCTCTTTTATGATAGGGCTGTCTTCTAGTGATGATAAATTATTATATAAATTTTTATAGTTTAATATTTCAGGGATGGCGTACAATTCTGAAATAAAAAATGAATCTTTAAAAATAAAAATTCCATTAGAAATTACATTAATTCTTGAATAAATTTTATCTAAATTACACTTGTCAAATAAATTAATATATACTGTTTTATTGTCAGATGGATAAATTATTTTCCTATCAAAAATTTTATAAATTTTATCCTTAAACAATTCTTGGTTTTTAATGTTGTAACCATTTTTTCTTAAAGTTTGATTTAAAATATTTTGTGTAGCTAATAAGTCTTTTTCTGAATATATATGTGGTTCATATTCTTCTCCGTCAATATGTTTACCGTCTTTTAATTGAGATGTTAAAACTTCTATAATTAATGAATCTTTTTCCATTTTATCGAAATTCGTATTTTGTAAATTATTTTGTGAATTATTTTGTGAACAAGCTTGTATTGCTATAAAAACTAAAATAAGTGATAATTTATTCATGATGAAAAAATTTAACGAGTTGAACTTACTGATTCTTCCTCTTTAACTCCTTCAGGAGTAGCTAGAGATTTTCCTAATGGATATTTTGTTACACCTAAGGGATGAAAGTATTTAACTTTTGAACTTCTTCCTCTTAAGACTACATTTACGTATAAACCTTCATCTTCTCCTGGTTTAGCTTGATTACCTCCTAGTTGAGCGTAAGAGTCACCTTCTTTACCTATTACTATAGCAACATGCCCTTTAGAACCAGCTTTATAAAAGGTTCCATTTGCGGCATATACCATAAATGAACCATAAAATGGTTCATTTACTTCTTCATAACCCGCATAAGAGAAAGAAACAGCATTTACACCATCTAATCTTGAAATTTCTGGGTTTCCTTTCTTTAAACAATAGTTTGCAAAAGCTGCACACCAAGGTGTATCATCTTTGTATTGTCCCCAACCAATCTCATCAAAAAACGTATCAATTACAGTATTACTGGAACTTCCTGATATTTCTTTCGTACCAATGAAACCAATAGCAACTTTTACATAGTTTAGCTTTGGGTCATCAAGTATTTCATTAAAGACTAATGGAGCTTGCCCGTCACAGACATTTTTATCATATTCAAACCAAGTGTTCAATTTGGAAAGCGCAGTTTTTCGTCCATCCCAACCCATAGGGTCAACATTAATGGTGTGTTTTTGACAATAACCATTCAGTAATTTAGCAGTAAGATAGTAATATTTTTCTTCTTCGTCTGCGATTAATAAAGCAATGTCGTTTAGACTATCGCTCTTTTTTGCTTTATCAAAATATTCTCTTTTCCAATTTTAGTATTCATATCGAACTCCATCATTTATTTCGACAACATATTCATAATCGCCATCTGTATATTG
>JBKEAG010000117.1:0-22671 GCA_047972025.1 Moheibacter sp. | reverse complement strand
CCCAACGCAAACACAGCAACAAAAAGACACTACACTCCAACCGCCACCACCGTTCCGTTTATGCCAGAAAAAAAATGGGGAAGCTATTTAACATAAAATCGCTTCCATTATGGTACAAAAGCAATGATATTTTATTGATTTTAAGCGGTATTGCTTTAGTCCCATAATTCATTTTATGTTCAAGTGGACAAGCCCAAATAGCCACAGCAAAACCGCCTGTAACAACTTTTTGCCCACGCTTCCCACCCGAAAAGTGGTATCATCTAAAAAAAGAATTTGGTTTTTTGGCTTGTTTGCAGAATGTTGAAATAGAAAAACTTTTGCCCACGCTCAAAACCCAACGCAAAATGTATTTTCCATTCCAACATTCCAACAACACCAACAACATTTTTTTCTTTCAATTGAAAAATAAAAAAATGCCTATCTTTAGAGTTCTGAAAATGGGATGCTTAAAACTCACATATCAAACCACTAAGCCACAGTTAAAAGTGGTGCATCGCAGACACTCGCGGGAGGAAAAATGTGTGCAGTGGTGGTATTCTGTAGATCCTTTAGCGGAGCAAACGATGACACCATATCAATACACTTATCAGAATCCGGTAAGATATATTGACCCAACTGGTATGAGTGGGGAAGATTGGGTTAAGGGGCAAAATGGGAAAATGATATATGATGAAAGAGTAAAAGATCAGGCAACAGCCGAAAAATATTATGCAGGCTCTGAGTATTATGGATATGGCCAAGAGAAAAACTCTGATGGTACAACTACTACCTATGGCGGTAATGGAAATAAGCTAACATCGCGTAATGGGAAATTAATTTCTCAAAGTACCCAAAATGATACGCCAGAAAAAGCCTCTGTTTTAATACAAAACTATATAGCAGTAAATGCTGATGGAGAATGGATATTAAACAAAGTCTCAGAAGGATATGTTTCTAAGTATAAAGACGCTAAAGATGGTTGGGTAGGAGCTGTAGAATCAAATGTTTTAGCAATTGATGGTAACAACTATACTGAATATGGAGGAATAAGTGGGTTAGCCGCTTTTGGCAAGGCTCACCCGGGCTATAGAAACTTAGATAACGAGAAATTAGGATATGAAACATTAGTTATATTGGGTGATGTTACTCAAAAAAGTGGATCTGCAATAGAGTTTATTTCTGCTAGTTTGGCTCCTTATACTGCAGGAGCTACTACCCCTGGCGTTACTTTAGGATTAGGAATGCAAGCTACTGGTTTAGGAACTAAAATATATGGCAATGCAAAATTAGGGAAAACAGATAAAATTTGGCGAGACATTTTAATGACTGCTGTAATGAAGGGCGCAAAGCCTGTATATAAAAAATTTAAATAATTGTAAGTATGTTATGTAATTATATTTTTCAAAATATTATTATTTTATTTTCATTCATTTTGTTTTGGTATTTTGTTATGAGAAAGGAGCCTTTAATAGTAAAACAAGATAAAAACAAAGGTGGCTTTTTTAATGGTATAAATAGTTGGACAAACACCCAAGGATGGTTAGGGTTAATATTTGGAATAATATATTCAATAATTTCGCTATTTGAAAAGATACCCTCTTTATCAATAATCTTAAGTATTTTTGGGATAAATATATGCAATTATTCCTCTTAAATCTTAAGAATTGATAGTGTTGCCCGGTGACCCGCCGATCAATATCTATTCTATTTTCTATTTCCATTCAGACCACCTGGGAAGCAGCACAATTTTAACAGAAGCAAGTGGTTATGCTTACCAATTGTTCTTAAATTTACCGTTTGGTGAGACAATGGCTGAGCAGAGACGTTCAGGAACATTTAATAATGTTTACAAATTTAATGGTAAAGAACTGGATGTAAATACAGGATTGTATTATTATGGAGCGAGGTATTATAATCCAAGGGTAAGTAATTGGCTTAGTGTTGACCCGCTGGCGGAGAAATATCCGAGTATTTCGCCGTATGCATTTGTAGCTAATAATCCGATAATTTTTGTAGACCCAGACGGAAGACAGATAGAACCGGGAAGTCAAAAAGAATGGGATAAACAAAAAAATGCGGTCATATCTGAGCGTGATAGGCTTCAAGGAAAGATAGACGGCTTGAATACAAAAGCAAGTGAAAAAGGATGGAGTGCAGAAAAGTTATCGAGAAAAATGGGTAATATGGGAGATAGGGTAAGTAACTTAAATGGTACGTTAACTACTTTAGGAACTTTAGAGTCAAGCGACCAAGTCTATCAACTTGATAAAATTTCAGGAGCTGTTGGGGGAATTACTTTAGATACGAAATCAAATAATATTGTAATATCGTTTAATTCCACTTCAAACTTTGTTCACGAAACCACACACGCTGGTCAATTTGAAACAGGAGATTTAGCTTTTAATACTACTACAGGGTTAAGTTTGGCTCAAGATTTAAATGACGAAGTATCTGCGTATAAAGCACAATATAGTTTTGACCCTTCAAGTACTGGAGGGAAGAATTTAAACACTATAAACGCTAATTGGGTAAAAACATTAACTGACTCGAGTACAGGTGGCTTGCTTTATAGTGGACACGGTATTCAGTCAATAAATATAAATTCGACTACATCAGATATGTTGAAAGCATATCCAAATAATACCCAGCTTAAGAATCAAATAAACGCTCTTACACCAAAACAGAGAACTAGAGAACTGCAATTTAAACTTAAAGATTATCCCAGTGTTTATTATAAGAAATAGGTCATATTTAGTTTTCTTAGTTTTGGTCGTGCTAATGTCTTGCAGTACAACTAAAAACTTTGATATGACTAATTTAATTGGTTCATATGAAAATAGGCAAAAGAATATTTTGTTAGAGCTAAAGGGTGATAGTGCATTTTGGCTACACGATAAAAAAAATAAAAAAGGATGTGTCGGGAAGTGGAGTTTGCAAAACAATAAGCTTAAACTAAGTAGCGAACCACCACCAGATATTACATTTTTAATTCAAGGATTTGAATATATACAGGATACAATTTTTGAAGGAGAAATAAAAGTAAATTCTATTTTACTCAATAATGAAAAATTAATTAAAAAATAACTTGAAAGCCCTATAATTGGGGCTTTTTGGTAGTGTATCACATAGGGACATTTATCAAAAGTTAAAACATAAACAATTTCTTTTCAGAAGAATTAAGAAAATGAAATAGAAAACCCAATCCAACCTTCTGGTTGGATTTATTTAGGAAACTTAATTTAGTGATAGCATAAATTTTAACCCTAACAAAAAATAGTTACCTTTATAATCTGAAAATGGGATGTCTGAAACTTACATATCGACCAAATTTGCAGGTGCTACGCACACGCATACCTAAGCTCTCGCACGAGGCTAAAAGCGTGCAGAGTTGGTTGAGTGTTGATCCGTTGGCCGAGAAAGCACCAGGCTGGACACCATACCGTTATGCATTTAATAACCCAATCAGGTATATTGATCCTAATGGCTTGTTTGAGGGAGATTTTTATGATGCAATACTGAATTAAATACTTGTAATTCAAATAATCCTAGTGCATCTAATATGACCCCTGGCACTACATTAGCAAAAGGGTTTAGTCGTGTACTTCAGCTTAAACATTATTGTTAAATTAGTTTTTATCGAACGAGGATGTTTATTAAATTAAAATCGTAAATTAGCTTCACTCAAAAAACAAACAAGATGTCTTACGAAGAAAATGAGGTACTCAAGCGACTACCTGAGCATTTAAAGCAATTTATCAATAATCAGGATTATGAAAATTACACACCCATAGACCAAGCAGTTTGGAGGTACGTGATGCACAAAAATGTTGATTACCTAATGAAAGTTGCTCATGGAAGCTATGTAGAAGGACTTCGTAAAACCGGAATTTCCATAGAGGACATACCAAGTATGTATGGAATGAACCGAATACTAAAAGAAATAGGCTGGGCAGCCGTAGCCGTAGATGGATTTATTCCACCAACGGCCTTTATGGAATTTCAAGCCTACAACGTATTGGTAATTGCGCAAGATATCCGACAAATTCAAAATATAGAATATACACCCGCACCTGATATTATTCACGAATCAGCAGGTCATGCTCCAATTATCGCAAACCCGGAATATGCAGAGTATTTAAGAAGGTTTGGAGAAATTGGGAGCAAGGCGATTTCCTCTGCGCATGATTATGAAATGTATGAAGCCATTCGCCATTTGTCTATTGTAAAAGAAGACAGAGAAAGTGATCCGAAGGAAGTAGATGAAGCAGAACAAAAAGTATTGGACTTACAGAATTCTATGACTGAACTTTCTGAAATGTCCAAAATCAGAAATTTACATTGGTGGACGGTTGAATATGGGTTGATTGGTGATGTGAAAAATCCAAAAATTTACGGTGCCGGATTACTTTCATCAATTGGCGAAAGTAAATGGTGCATGAGTGAAGAGGTAAAAAAGATTTGGTATGACATAACTGCGGCTGAAGTATCGTTTGACATAACAAAGCCCCAACCTCAGCTTTTTGTAACACCAGACTTTGCACATTTAAGTTTTGTGTTAGAGCAATTTGCTAATCAAATGGGACTTCGGAAAGGAGGTACTTATGGAATCCACCAATTGATTGAATCTAAAAATATAGGAACGATAGAATACAATACGGGGATTCAGGTTTCGGGAATCTTTAAACGAGTGATAACAGATGGTTTTGGAAAACCTGTTTATGTTCAAACGAAAGGAGAAACAGTTCTATCGTATCATGAAAAAGAATTAATTGGTCATGGAATTAATTACCATTCAGAAGGATTTGGCTCACCCATTGGGAAGTTAAAGAATATCAATATAACCATTGAAAATATGTCTCCACATGATTTAGAAGCCTATAAAATTAGAGAAGGAGAACGAACAAAACTAGAGTTTGAAGGAGGAGTTACAGTCGAAGGAGAAGTAATTACCGGAACTCGTAACCGAAAGGGCAAAATTTTATTGATTTCATTCAAAGATTGTACAGTTAAATTTCATGATGAAATACTATTCCGTCCGGAATGGGGTATTTATGATATGGCAGTAGGAAAATCCATAGTTTCAACCTATGCAGGACCAGCAGATTTCACTTCGTTTGATATGGTAACACATGAATTAGAAACCAAAGCTAGAAAAGTGGAAATAGAATCAAAAGAGCAGAAACTGAGAGATATGTTTCACAGTATTCGTATGATGCGAAAAGAAAACAATGTAGGAGAGAAAGAATTACGTTCTGTTTTTGAAACACTAAAGTCTGACTACCCAAAAGAGTGGTTGCCCAATGTAGAAATATATGAATTGGCACTAAACAATAATTACACATCACTCCAGTCAGAGGTGAAAAATTATCTCAATAATTTGATGAGTCAAAATAAGGAAGTAGCTCACTTGATAGCAGATGGAATTTGGTTAGCTGAAAATCCGGTTAATTTTTCGGAGGAAAAACTTTCTTCGACACCAAATCTGTAAGCAAACCACCTAGCCAAGAAAAAAAGAACAATACCGGCATGATGGAAAGTTCATACCAAGTTGGATGATGAGGTGTGAAAACAACATCTAACAGAGCAATGATAAAAAGGATGAATCCTACAAACGTAGCATAGGCTTTCTTTGCTGTTTTTACCAAAGCAGCGGTTACTAACCCACCAAAAATAGCACCTACACCGCAAGAAGTCAAAAGGGCAATGAAAAACCCATCGCGTATTTCAGGTGTTCTAGCAGCGTATTCTATCACTCGGTTCCAGTGTTCGTAGGGAAATTTAGAATAATCGTACTCAATCCAATTGTCATTTAAAGTAATTCCAAAAGTGATGATTACCATAGCAACACCTAGCCCCAAAAGGACTGCAAAGAGATTTCGTAAAAATTGAGTCATAATTTATAGATGAGCAATCATAGAAATTTCAACATTTACGTCTTTGGGTAATTTGGAAACTTGTACCGTTTCACGAGCCGGATAATTTCCTTCTTCAAAATAAGAAGCGTAAATATCGTTGACTAATGCAAAATCATCCATATTTTTTAGGAAAATAGAAGTTTTTATTGCTTTTGAAAAAGAAGAACCTGCTTCCTCTAAAATTGCTTTTAAATTTTTCATGACTTGGTGAGCTTCTTCGCCTACACCTCCGGAAACCAATTCTCCCGTTTCAGGATTCATGGGAATCTGACCGGAAATAAAAAGTGTTTTTTCGAATAATATAGCTTGACTATATGGACCTATAGCCTGAGGGGCATTTTTTGTATTGATTGTCTTTTTCATACTGCAAATATAAATTTTACTTTTTAAAAACTACTTGAGTTTAGCAATGTAGATGAATTTTGGTCATACTTCACAGCATCTTTTAAGATGTTTGCTTTGATTCCGATGAAAAAATCCCATGTTTTGTAGCGACCAAACGGCACCCATGAAAATGAAAGATTGAAGCTACGTAAATCTCGATTAAATGAAATTCGTGCCTGTGAAAATTCATTGGCAATAAAATCATAGGAAGTAGAAGTACTCAAACTCCAGTAAGGCGAGGGAGATATAGAGGCATTTATAGCCATTACAGTACTATTATTGCCCTTCAGAGCAGTTGAATTTCGTGTATAACTTTGAGTAAAGTTTAGCCCTAATTTCCATGGAATGGTGAAGTGAGCATAATCGTATTCGTCAAAATAGAAGTTTTCATTTCTGACTTCTCCACGTTTTTTGTACTTATTTTTATCCAAATCTCCACCACCAAAAGTTTTATTGTCAAAATTATATCCAAAATTCACACTGTATCCAATCAGTTTAAAACCTCCAAGTTCATCAATTCGAGTTCCTGTAGTTGCTCCATCTTCAAACCGAACTTTATACGGATCGAAAGCTGCACGGAATTGCAAATTTAATTTTTGATTAAATAGACGGGTCATCCCTGAAACGTTTATATTTGATAAGTTAAACTCTTCAGCCGCTAAATTATACGAAGAAGAAATATCCAAATATTCAAAAATTTTAATTTTATTATATCCGGTAGAATCTGTTTTTGATTTGACTTTCATCTCTAAATTATTACGTAAAGAGAAACTTACAGAAGCATTTTTGCCATTACTTGGAGCTCCATAAACTCCATCTTGAAAACGGGAATACATAATTTTACGTCCGTCTGCGCCACGATATGTATCGTAGTAGCCCCACTCTTCTGTTCCAAAGTCAGGTCGGTAGCCAAAACCTACTGATGGTGTGATTACGTGGCGGATTCCTTGAATTGTAGCATCTTTATTTTTTGAGATATAAGTCCCGTATAAATTAGTGGAAACACTTGTTCCCATGCTAAAGGTGCGGTATGAATCAAATCCATTTATGTCCGTTGTAATTACTTCTTCTTCACCTGCATCATATTCTTTTTTGTACGTCTTTAAATACCAAACGTCTTCATAACCGGCATTAAAAGAAACAGGGAAATAATTTCCCAAAGTCATTCCCGTAGTTAAATCAACTCTATGACGTGCTCCGCTTTTAGCATCTTCCCACATTCGATCAGTAAACGCATCATCTTCGTTGGTGTTGATATTATTTACTGCGTTTAAATTGTAACCTACGGCTAAGTTTTTCAAAAGCCCTTTTTTACTTCCCACTTTTGGTGCAAATGGGTAAATGCGACTCATACTAAACGTAAGCTGTGGCAATGTGAAATTCATAGTAGCAGGTTCACCCGTACTTCTATTATTGTTTTGATTATGAGAAGCTACAACAGACAAAGAAAATGGAGAATTTGGAAATGTTTTAGTTAAAGAAACAGATGATGAGGTTGTATTGGTATAAACATCTCCATTTATGATATTGGCATTATTGATGCTTTCTCGGTAATACTGGGAACTTGATAAGTTGACACTTGCTGAAAAAATTAAATTAGGATTGGCTTTAGAGTCTTGTGAATGATTCCAATTCAGCCTATAGTTAGTAGCCTTACTATAATCATCCAATCCTTTGATTCCTGTAATTCTATTTTCATAATCAAATCGGAAACCACCACTAAATCGGTATCTTTTTTTGTAAGAGGAATTGGTGTGAATCCCCCAACTTCCTTTGGTATAAATCTCTCCGGTTACTGATAAATCCAAATAATCTCCTATTGGTAAATAGAAACCACCTCCTTCTAGAAAAAAACCAACATCACTTCTTTCTCCAAAAGAAGGAATGATGATTCCCGCAGAGCGATTTTCTCCCATTGGAATGTAAGCAAAAGGAAGTGCTAACGGAGTTGGAACATCATAAATTCGCATACTGATAGGTCCGGTAATCATGGACTTGTTTTCACCATTTACAAATTTGGCTTTTTTCGTTCGAAGTACGTAGTCCGGCTCGTCAGTTTTTTTCTCTATAAAATAAGTATCGGTAGTATAGTCAGCACCACGTAAATACATAATGCTGTCATTTACTCTTTTCACACGATCTCCTACTACCACACCTTCTCCCTCTTTTAAACGAACATTATAAGCAACCCCAACCTTGGTTTTGAAATTTACTTTAAAACTATGTTGTTCATATTCATTTCCCGCTTGTTTGAAAACTGTGGGTTCCACAATCATCCCTAGAGAATCTCTTTTCCCATCAGCATAAACATCTCCTGTATCCCAATTGATTTCAATATAGTCGGCATGAATTTCCATGTCCGTATACTTCACAACGGCCTTCCGGAGTAGATAACTCATTTTATTTTTCCATTCATGAATTTGATCATCAGAATTGTAAGTTAAAATATCCTCTAACCGTTCTTCATTTTGAATGGTATCAATTTTGATAGTATCAGTTACAATAACACCACTGTCAACCCGTTCTTTTGGTTCAGGGTCAACTTGCGAGAATATCGTACTGTTGATAAACAGTAGAAAAAATAATGCAAATAGATATTTAAAAAATCTTTTATGCAAAGTATAAAACTTATTTTTGCGCTAAATCGTGTCAAAAGTAAACAAAAATTGTGGCTGTAAGATGAGATTAACAATGATTAACAAACAAATTTTCTTCACATTTCTATTCTTTAGTGTTTTTACAACTGTTTTAGTTGCTCAAAAAAAGCAAAATTTTGTAATAGTTATTGATGCCGGACATGGTGGAAAAGATTCAGGGGCAAGAGGTGTTGTGGAAGATGAAAAACACATTGCACTAAATGTAGCAATGAAATTTGGACGATTAATTGAGAAAAAGTACAAAGACGTTAATGTAATTTATACCCGAACCGGTGACTATTTTCTAGAATTATGGGAAAGAGCAAACATTGCAAATAAAAATCATGCAAATTTATTTGTATCGATTCATTGTAATTCGGCAAGGAATAAAAGTGCCTATGGCTCGGAAACTTTTGTGATGGGGATGTCTAGAATGGATGATAATATAGAAGTTTCACAACGGGAGAATAGTGTAATTTTATTAGAAGATAACCAAGAGCGTTATAAAAAATTTGACCCAAGTGACCCTGAAGCTGTAATAGCATTTGAAATTATGCACTCGGCATATCAAGACCAAAGTATTCGGTTTGCACAGTTAGTAGAGAATGAGTTTGTGCAAAGCGGACGTTCTAGTAGGGGAGTAAAACAAAACATATTTCATGTGCTTCGTGAAAATGCCTCACCAGCAGTATTGGTAGAATTGGGCTTTATTTCCAATTATGATGAGGGTGTTTATCTAGCAAGTGAAAATGGCAAAGATAGAATGTCAAGAGCACTGCTAAGTGCTTTTGATGAGTATAAAAAGGAATATGACCGAAAGAATGGAGTTTCAGGCGAAGAAGAAAAGCCAAAAGAGCCGGAAAAACCGGTAGTTGGTAAAACGTTTAAGGTTCAAATTTTAGTTTCTAAAAATAAATATTCACCTAGTGCCAAACAACTAAACGGACTTACTGGTATAGAAGTAGTACAGGCAGGTGATGTTTATAAATATTATTACGGTAACACAAACATAGCATCTAAACGCGATGAGCTTTTGTCCTATGCAAAACGCAAAGGGTTCAAAGATGCTTTTGTAGTTGAAATCATTAATAATGAAAAACTAAAAGGAAACGAAAATTATAAAATTCAATTTTTGGCATCTTCTAAAAAATACAAAGAACGAGATGGTAAATTTGGAGGACTGAGAAATGTAGTAAGAGTCAAGAAAGGGAAAATTCATTTGTACTTTTACGGGTATGCAAAAACATATGAAGAGGCCCAGAAACAATTGAAACAAGCTCAAGTTAAGGGATTCAAGACAGCATTTATCGTAACATTTGACGGTGATAAATTAATAGAAAAGTAAGCGAAAAATAATCCCTATTTTTGCACAAATTTTAAATGAAGATGAAGATTACAAAAGAGGTGAAAACGGGCTTTGTTGTCATCGTTACATTGGTAGCGTTTTATTCACTATATAATTTTTTAAAAGGAAGAAATTTATTTTCAAGTGGTGAAACCTTTTATGTAAAATATGATAATGTAAACGGACTTACACCTTCCAAAGCCGTTTCAGTAAATGGACTGAGAATAGGAAGGGTAGAAAGTATAGAAATTATAGATAACAAAACACCCATTCACTTTTTGGTAACAGTAAGTTTGGACAAACACATAGATTTCTCTAAAAATACAGTTGCAGAAATTTATGAACCAGGGTTAATGTCCGGAGCAGAAGTACAATTATTATTGGATTATGAAGGAACAAAAGCCGAAAATGGAGATACACTACAAGGAATAGTTCGTCAGGGGTTGACTAGTTCCATTTCTCAACAATTAGAGCCTACTAAAAAGAAATTGGACTCATTGCTTATTACAGTTAATTCTACAATGGAAAGTGTTGATAAAATGCTAGATGATGAAAACCGTCAGAATCTAAAAAATATTTTGAGAAATTTAGACGCAACTTTGGTCTCATTCGATGGCACAGCTCGTTCACTCACGCAAACATCAGATGGAGCAAACCGATTGATTAATCAAAATAGTGAACAAATTAAAAACACATTAGCATCAACCGAGCAAGCGATGAATAAATTTGGAACAGTTGCAGATAAAGTTAGTAATTTAGAATTAGAAAAAATTATCCAAAACTTCGAAGAAGCATCAGCAAAGCTAAACACTACGTTAGACAACATAAACAGTAGTGAAGGTACGCTAGGAGCGATAATGAATGACAGGGAACTTTATGACAACCTCACAAGAACATCCAAAACATTAGATGAGTTGTTGTATGACTTCAAAGAAAATCCGAACAGATATGTACAATTTTCTATCTTTGGTAAAAAGCAGCCACAACCCAAAGAAGATTAGAATATGCACTACATAGACAACATCATTTTTGCAATCTTATTAGTCATTGCGATTTGGTTTTTTAGTCGTAACATAAAAAAACTCATCCGAAACATAAAGTTAGGAAAATCCATCAGTAGATTTGACCAACCGGCAGAGCGTTGGAAAACGATGGCAAGAGTGGCACTAGGACAGGGAAAGATGGGAGTTCGCCCCGTTCCGGCTGTTTTACACGGGTTTGTTTACATAGGCTTTTTACTCATCAATGTAGAAGTACTTGAAATTCTGATAGATGGAATTTTTGGAACACATAGAGTATTTAGCTTTATGGGTGGATTTTATACCGGAATGATTAGCTTTTTTGAAGTATTGGCATTCCTGGTTCTGATTTCTTGTGTCGTATTTCTCATTCGTAGAAATATTGTAAAAATCAAACGATTTTGGAGTCCGGAAATGAAAGGTTGGCCCAAAGATGATGCAAACTACATTCTGTACATGGAAGTCGCTTTTATGTTTGCTTTATTGACGATGAACGGAGCAGACACCGCTTTGCAGAATTTAGGAACTGAACATTATACCCAAACAGGAAATTTTCTGATTAGTAGTTGGTTAACTGAACCATGGTTACAAAATTTTAGTGAATCAACTTTAGTAATGATAGAAAGAACAGCATGGTGGTTTCACATTATAGGAATTCTATTTTTTATGAATTACCTCTATTATTCCAAACATCTACACATCATATTGGCATTTCCCAACACCTATTTTTCAAAATTAAAACCCAAAGGTGAACTCAATAATCTAGCTTCCGTAACCAATGAAGTAAAATTAATGATGGACCCCAATGCCGACCCATTTGCAGCTCCGGCAGAAGGAACAGCAACACCTGAAACATTTGGAGCAAAAGATATTTTTGATTTAAATCAGGTACAATTACTAAACGCTTATACTTGTACCGAATGCGGACGTTGTACATCAGAATGTCCGGCAAATATAACCGGCAAAAAACTATCACCACGAGCCATCATGATGAAAACACGAGACCGTTTGGAAGATGTAAGCGAGGTAATCGACCAAAAAGGAAAGTGGGAAGACGATGGTAAAACATTGGTTAACGACTATATCACAGCAGAAGAACTTTGGGCATGTACAACTTGCAACGCCTGTACACAAGCCTGTCCGGTAAATATAGACCCACTTTCTATTATCGTTGATTTAAGGCGTTATTTAGTAATGGAGCAGTCTGCAGCGCCACAGGAATTGAACTTGATGATGTCCAATATAGAAAATAATAGTGCACCTTGGCAATTTAACCAACAAGATAGACTAAACTGGGCAAATGATGAATAAATTCATTTAAACCTAATTCGTACAACATGAACAGAGAAGAAGTAGATAAATTATTACAGAAAAAATTGGATAAAGGTGAGCATGTAAGTCCCGTTTTACCTAAAGGAATAAAAAACTACCTGATTGATATAGACGGTACTATTTGTGATGATATTCCAAACGAAGAACCGGAGCGAATGCTAACTGCAGAGCTTTATCCGGACGCATTGGTGACACTTAACAAATGGTATGACGAAGGGCATGTTATTTACTTTTTTACTTCACGAACTGAAGCCCACCGGAAATATACAGAAACTTGGTTAAATAAACATGGATTTAAGTACCATGGACTATTAATGGGAAAACCACGTGGAGGAAATTACCATTGGATTGACAATCATTTAGTAAAAGCAACCCGATACAAAGGGAAATTTACTGATTTGATAGAAAAAGAAGTCACAATTGAAGTTTTTGATGACGAAACAAATTAAATTAACTTATTAGTAAATTATATTTTTAAATATATAATAATGGAAGTAAAGACAATGGCACAATATATGGCAGAAGGCAAACAACCCGAAGTTTTGTTTTGGGTAGGTTGCGCCGGAAGTTTTGATGACCGTGCCAAAAAAATAACCCGTGCCTTTGTGAAGATATTGAACAAAGTAGGCATAGAATTTGCCGTTTTAGGAACAGAAGAAGGTTGCACAGGAGACCCGGCAAAACGTGCCGGTAATGAATTTGCATTTCAGATGCAAGCCATGATGAACATTGAAGTACTAAACGGTTATGAAATAAAAACCATCGTAACGACTTGTCCACATTGCTTTAACACGATTAAAAATGAATACCCGAGTTTAGGAGGTAACTACGAAGTACTTCATCATTCACAATATTTACAAAACCTGATAAGTGAAGGTAAATTAACCATAGAAGGAAACAAACCCTTTAAAGGAAAACGAATCACGTTTCACGACCCATGTTATTTGGGAAGAGGAAACAATGTTTTCGAAGCACCTAGAGATTTAATTGAAAAACTAGATGCTGAATTGGTTGAAATGAAACGATGTAAAACCCGTGGATTATGTTGTGGAGCCGGTGGAGCTCAAATGTTTAAAGAACCCGAAAAAGGAAGTAAAGACATAAATATAGAGCGCACAGAAGAAGCCTTGGAAACCGAACCAAATATCATAGCTACCGGTTGTCCGTTCTGTAATACCATGATGACCGATGGGATTAAAAACAAAGAAAAAGAAACCCAAGTTTTGGTAAAAGATTTAGCAGAATTGATTGCTGAAGCACAGGATCTGTAAGGAAAGTACTGATTCGATAAAAAATAGTCCATTTGGACTATTTTTTTTACCTTTCAGAAATGAAGCCATTTATTCTTATACTAATTTCTACTTTTATCTTTTCCTGTACAAATTTTTATGAATTTACTTCCCGTACAGAAAACAAAGAAATGTACAGAACCTTTAAAATGGTTGTTTCAAAAGATACTGTAGATTTTAACGCTTACAATGATTATTATTATGATACAATTGATCTACCTGCCATTTACATAACAAAAAAAGAACTTAAAAAGGTAAAGCGTTCAACGGTTTTGGTACGAAAAAATGAACAAGTGTTGTTTCTACACAATGACACACCATACTATTTAAATATAATTGGATATTATTATCCGAATTTATTTATGTCTGAGGTCAACAAACCGGAATTTGAAACCAAACCAATCAATCTAACAAATGGGATAGGGTATAATTATGAGTTCCACAACAAACAGATTTCCGACTTCTACATACCCTACTCAGGTGGTGTTTTGAGATTTATTGCTGTAGGAAATCCTATTTGGAATGAGAAAAACCCAAAGCGTTTTGATAAGGAAATTGATTATGTTTTCAATGTTCTCAACCCAAAACTATTTCGATTTAGAGAAGAATAGTCTATTTTTATAAATACTTTTGCGGCACTATTATTTGTTGACCATTTACTTTAAATTTCTGATATTTGTCGGTAAATTATATAAAATGAATTTACCATCAGGTTCTAAAGTATGGATATTCCAATCCATCCGAAACTTTACCGAAACGGAGCAAATAGAGATAGAACAAATACTCAATAAATTTATGGAAGAATGGAATGCACACGGAGCAGCTTTGAGTTCTGATTTCTCCATTTACCATAACCGATTTATAGTGATAGCAACTGATGAAAATCAAGTACAAGCATCAGGATGTTCTATTGATAGTATGACGAGAGTAATAAAATCCATAGAAGAAAAATATAAATTTGGTTTACTTAACCGTATGTTGATTTCTTATCGCTCAGGTAGTGATATAATGACTTTACCATTACCAGAATTTAAACAAAAAGTAAAAAGTGGAGAGTTAAATGAGGAAACCATCATTTTTAATAATAGTCTTACTCATTTAAATGAATTTAATGCCCAATGGGAAATTCCTGTAAAAGAAAGTTGGGCAAAATCACTTGTCAACTAGTCAAAATATACATGATTTATAAAATAACTACATTTACATTAAAATTAAAAATATAAAGAAATGAAAAAGGGTTGCTTATTAGGTGGAGGCTTGGCATTGTTAGCTTTAGTTGTCGTTATGGTTATTTGGGGAGTAGGAATTCACAATAACATTATACCAAAAGACAATGCTGCAAAACAACAGTGGGGAAATGTAGAAACAGCCTATCAAAAAAGGTCAGATCTAATTCCACAATTGGTGAATACCGTAAAAGGAGCAAAGGATTTTGAACAAGAAACTTTGACACAAGTAATCGAAGCAAGAGCAAAAGCTACTCAAACAACAATTGACCCAACAAATTTGACACCGGAGAATATTGCACAGTTTCAGCAAGCTCAGGATGGTTTGGCAGGTGCATTGAGTAAGTTGATGGTTGTAATAGAGCGTTATCCTGACTTAAAAGCCAATCAGAATTTCCTCTCACTTCAGACTTCCCTAGAAAGTATAGCAGAAGAAGTTCGATTTGAACAAGTAAAGTTTAATGATGCTGCAAGAGTTTACAATGACTATATTCTAACGATTCCAAATCGTTTCATTGCAAATTTTGGTGGATTTACAGAAAAAGGATATTTCCAAGCTCAAAAAGGAGCAGAAGTAGCACCAGAAGTTAATTTTTAATAATTATTTTCTTTGAAAGATAAATTTCTTACCAAAAAGGAGCAAAAAAAAATTGTAAAAGCCATTCAAAAAGCAGAGCGAAATACGAGTGGTGAAATACGGGTACATATAGATTTAGAGCCTTCAGAAAATCATTTTGAAGTAGCATATAAAGTTTTTCATTCGTTGAAGATGGATGAAACTCGTGACCGCAATGGGGTCTTATTTCATGTATCACCCAAAGACCATAATTTTACAGTTATCGGAGATGTAGGGATAGATGCAGTCACTTCAGATAACTTTTGGGATGAAATCAAAAGAGTAGTTATAAAAAAGTTTAGAAAAGAAAAGTACGCTAAAGGATTGATTAAAGGAATAGAAATGACGGGAGAAGCGCTCAAAAGTTATTTTCCCTATCAGAATGATGATAAAAACGAATTGCCGGATGAAATCAGTTGGAGTTAAGTTAGCATACATTTTAGCATTATTTACAGGCATACTTTGGGCACAAGTTTCACCATATGATGTTACTAAAAAAGACTATAAGCCTAGAGTTGAGTTAGTTCATGATTTTGGAGAAATTCTAAATTTAGCTCAGAAAAATAAACTCGAACAAAAATTAGAAGCGTATGATGACTCCACATCTGTTCAAATAGTAATTGTAACATTTAGAAAACTAGAAAGCTACCCAATTGAATTATTGGCAAATGAGATAGGTCAAAATTGGGGTGTAGGACAGAAAGGAAAGGAAAATGGAATTGTCATAGTCCTTTCAAAAGAGGATAGAAAAGTTACCATCAGAGGTGGTTATGGTATTCAGTCCAAAATGCCTCCTACCATAGAGAAACTCATTATTGACAGAGAAATGATTCCTCAATTTAAACAAGGTGATTATTACCGTGGTCTAGATAATGGAGTCAATATGATTCAAGAAGTTTTATCGGGACAATATGATGCAGATAGTAAAAACACATCTGACACTGATGCTTTTTGGGTATATATTATATTTCTAGGAATCATTTTCTTATTTGTGATTATTGCAAATAAAGGAAATGGGGGAGGAGGAGGAAACCGACAACGAAGAGGGATGGATATAGGTGATATAATTTTGATGAACTCAGGAAGAAGGACATGGAGCGGAGGAGGAAGCTCTTGGGGAGGAAGTAGTGGAGGTGGCTTCGGTGGTTTTGGTGGAGGAAGTTTTGGTGGAGGTGGAGCTAGTGGAAGTTGGTAAATGACTCTAGAATAAATTACAAGAAAAAAAATGACAGATTTAAACCTGCTTTATTCCCCAAAAAGATTAGGGAAGAATGATAGTACAGATTCACGAAGTGAATACCAACGGGACTTTGACCGAATTATATTTTCATCAGCATTTCGACGGTTACAGAACAAAACACAAGTTTTTCCCTTACCAGGAAGTGTATTTGTTCACAATAGATTGACACATTCTTTGGAAGTAGCCTCGGTAGGGCGTTCATTAGGAAGTTTATCAGGTGAATTTATTGTAAAAAAACACAAAGAGCAATTATCAGAAGACTCCCAACAGTTTTACAAACATAATTTATACAATGTGATTTCTTCGGCATGTTTATGTCATGACATTGGAAATCCAGCTTTTGGACATTCGGGAGAAGATGCTATAGCTTCTTATTTCGAGCGAAATAAAGATCAACTAAAACCAAAATTTACAGAAAAACAGTGGACAGACTTCATTCATTTTGAGGGAAATGCAAATGCCATGCGGATACTTACACAGAAACAAAATGGAAAGACGGAGGCTGCGGTTGGTCTTACATTTGCAACATTGGTGTCCATTGCAAAATACCCTTGTGAGTCGGTTGCTAGAGATAAAAAATATCTTCACCGTAAAAAGTTTGGTTTTTTTCAAGCAGAAAAGAACAGTTTTCAAATGATTGCTGATGAAACTCAGATGATTAAAGAAAATGAAAACCCTTTTGTGTACAAACGTCATCCTTTCGTTTGGCTAGTAGAGGCAGCAGATGATATTTGTTACAACATCATAGATTTAGAAGATTCGCACAGATTGGGAATTATAGATCACGATAAATGTGAGGATTTATTGAAAAATTTAATTGCCGCTTTTGACTCAAAGTCGATTAACAAAGTAAATACACGACTAAAAACTATTTCCAATCGAAATGAAAAAATTGCTTATTTACGAGCAAAAGCGATTGGACAATTGATAAGGGAATCAGCGAAGGCGTATGAAGAACAATTTGAATTAATCTTAAATGGAAACCTAGACCAACCGCTTTTGGAGTGTGTCAAAGGACGAAACTCTGTACAAGTCGGAGAGATACTGAAGGCTATAGAAGAATTTTCAATTGAATATATTTACAACCATCATTCGGTAGTGGAAATTGAAAATGCCGGATATAATGTGATGTACGAATTGCTTTCTCATTTTGCCGAACCTATTCTGAAGTCTTCTGATAATCGAACAAAATCAGAGCAAAAAGCCGTAAAATTAATCCCTGACCAATTTCTCTATGAAGACCAAAGTGACTACCAAAAAATTCTCGGCGTTTTGGATTTTGTTTCGGGTATGACGGATAATTACGCAACGGAGCTTTACCGACGTATAAAGGGAATCGAAATAGGAATGAGGAGATAACTTAGAAGTTAAATATTATTCGTAACTTTTTGGTTCTAATTTGTTTAAACCTTAAAGTTATGTCAAAAATAGTAGGATGTACTTTTCTCTTAGTCGGGTGTCTATTATTTGCCCAAACTGAAATTACGCTTGAGCAGATTCCGGAATTTATGGAGAAAAAGGTAAAGATTTGTGATAAAATTTATGGCTCATATATTACAAAAGGAGATAAGCCACTCACGTTTTTAAATGTAGGAAAACCTTACCCTGATAATCTGTTGACTTTGGTTGTTTTTTCAAAGGATTTAAAAAATTTCTCTTATGTTCCGGCAGATTATTTGGTAGATAAGCCTTTTTGTGTAACGGGTAAGTTGATTTTATATAAAGACAGACCGGAAATTATTTTAAATTCAGAAAAGGACATAGAGATTTCAGATTAATTAAGATTTCTAAAATTTAAACACACCATCCTCAATTGCCGGGTTGATATAAATAGTTGAAAACTGTAAGACATACTCACCGCCATTTTTTGGTTGACCAATGATTTTAGTGGCAAACGCTAAACCATCAAATTTTTTATAGTTGTAGTAATACAAACGTTCATCTTTATTCTCTTCCCAAAGTAGCGAATAGTCTGTGGTAGAAAAGCAATACGTTGTTTGATTAGTGTGTTTTTTTAAAACAATTTGATAGCATTCTTTTTCATCAGATTTTGTCTTTCCGATATAGGTTGCCTCAAACCCTTTTTTCTTGTAGTCGAGTATGTCATCATCAAAAGAATCAGGTTGATAAGATTTCATTATTTCGTTTTTTCCTGAAATCTCATTATATGTCCAACCGTTTTGTCCGTCATATCCTTCGTTGAGTAATTCTTTTCCTTTTACCAAGAAAACTACTTTTTTTTGATAAGGTCTACGGTGATAAACAACCAGCGGAAAACTCTGTTCTACTCCCAAAATGGCGTCACCTTTTAGTATAATGGAATTAAGTCCTTTCCAATTTTTTATACCACCGGAATTTTCCAAGTGGTTTTGGATAATGGATTCTGCCGTCTGTGCAGAAAGAAAAACCATACAAAACAATGAAACAATTAATAAGTAAACTTTCATAAAGCGAATGTACCAACTTTACGGTTTACTCTTTAATAAATCTCGCAAAAAAATAATTTCAGATTCTAAGTGTTGTATATGATTTAGATAAGATTCACGCTCTTTTTCAAAAGAGTTTGCTATGATTTCTTCAGCAAAGTAACCATTAGAAGTATCATTAAAAACATTGTTGAAAATTTTCTTATCATCAAAATTCATTAAATCGAAGGGTTCAATTTCAAAAATAGAAGATAAGAGTTCTAAACGTTCCAAATCCAATTTGGTTTTGTTGTTTTCTATGTCCGAATAGGCACGTTGGGAAATATGTAGTTTTTCAGCAACATCTGCCTGTGAAAAGCCTTTTAATTCTCGAATCCGTTTAATATTTGAGCCAATTTTCATACAATAAATTTATAACAAAAATAAGAAATACTTCTAAAAAAGGAAGTAAAAGTACTAGGTATAGTAGTTTTTCTACTGATATTAATGGAGTCAATACAAGATTTAATTAAGAGTTTTACAAAGAAGAAAAATTATAGGATGTCAACTTAAATTTTTACTTCACGAATATTTGTATAATTTAAAAAAACAGTTAAAACATGAAAAAATTAATTTTATTATGTAGCTTTGGACTACTTGGAACTTTTACTTTTGCCTCTAATGGAATGGTCAAAGGAGAACCTACAAAAGAAACTTCTGTAGTGAGTACGGTTACAAATATTGTAGAAGATGAAAATTGTGGATGTGAAAATAGCCCGGACGGGACTTGTACGATAACTTTGATTATTAACGGGGAAACGACTACCTATGGTCCTTTTGAAAATATGTCATATCAAGCATGTCGGACTCTTTATAATACAGTTGCAGCTGAAAATGGTTTCAATCCCATGGATTGATTTTTTTAATAAAAAAGAATCGTAGGTCGTAGCTTACGATTCTTTAATCCTTTATAAATTTATAAATATGCGTAAATCACTATTAATCATTATACTGACTATTTTTAGTTGTTTAAATTGTTTTTCTCAATCCAATTTAGTTTATGTTGAATACGAACACGGACAATGGTTAAAAAATTTTTCTAATCAGGAAACTTTAATTGCCAGCAAAGATGCCGCTAGATATGATGTTCAAGAATTAAAGTCCATACCTAAAGAGAACAGAGGGTACTTAGATAAATCCACAAATACAATAAATCTTTTGCCAGTAAAAGAGATAAAACCAACTACACTTTACAAAACTCAAAATAGCCCACTTGTCTATTTTGATCGCTATATGAGAGAAACCGACAAACAATGGTTTGTGGCAGACAGTCTTCCTGCTCAAAATTGGGAGTTGGTAGAAGGTGAAACAAAAGAAATACAAGGATACACATGTAAAAAAGCCAAAATAAAATTCAGAGGTTCTAACCTAACTGCATATTATACTACAAAAATTCCGGTTTCTTTTGGTCCTTGGAAATTTACCGGATCACCGGGTCTTATTTTGGAAATTACCCTAGATGATAATCCAATATATTATTGGAAAGCCTCAAAAATAATTTATCCATATAAAGAAAAAGTTGACTTTAAATTTGACAAAAAACAATATAAATCAACTTACCAAAAATTCATCAAAACAGAAGAAATAGAAAAAGAAAAAGCGGCGTGGGCCTCCATTAATAAGTATGGTGGAATTGGAAGTTATACGTCAAAAAGAGTTGGTCCAGAAAAAGTTTATGAGTGGGAAACGATAAAAAAAGAAGTTTATGAAAAGTAATATAATTATCACAATTTTATTTTTAATCATAGGTTCGATGGTTCTTTCCCAAGAAAAATTAAAAGTTGAATATAATGTTCTTCCTTATTTTGAGTCTCCGGTTAAAGAAGATTTTGAAATTAAGTCTGTCTCAAGTTTATTTAGTCTGATAGTAGATCAATCAGAATCCAAATATGAACTTTTGCCAAAAATAGATAACTCCCAACAAGAAACCATTGGTATAACAATGTCTGCTGATGAAAATACTGTTTATAAAAATACAAAAAGTGAAAAATATATTGAAGAAGCGGCAATTGAAGACAAAATATTTTTAATTAAAGGTCACTTACCCAAAATTGATTGGAAAATCACAAAAGAAACTAAAGAAATTGCGGATTTTCTGGTTTTGAAAGCAACTGCTACTTTGACAGATGAAAATAAGACATTTGTAACCGCATGGTATTCACCAAAACTAAATTACAAAACAGGTCCAGATAAATTTTGGGGTTTACCGGGGTTAATTTTGGAAATTGAAACGCAAATCAATTATGAAGATGGTAGCAAAGAAGGAATTAAATATGTGGTAAGCAAAATAGAGGCCTTAAAGTCCAATGAAAAAATTAAAATCCCAGTGAAAGGAAAAGAAATCACACAAGAAGAATTTTCAAGAATTAAGAAAAGATATCTTCAAAAACTAATGGAAATGTACGGTGGGGGTGTTGACACTGAATAGTCATTTATCTATCTATCCTACAATCTCAACAGCTGTTAATTGGATTAATGCTTTACAAGCAATTTAGAAATAATGGACAGACTAAAATTTACATTCTCTCATACAATTCTCTAATTTTTTTCTCATTCCAATTTTCTCCCGGTACATTTTCCCAAAGCGGTGTTAGGCTTAGGGTGATTTCTACCATTTTGTTCATTGGTCACAGTTGTTAGTTGAAACTATGCACTTTTAGTGCAAGATTTTCAGTTTCTGTAACTATTTTTACGCCACGAATACACGAATGTTTTCACATAGTTTTTATAAAAATTATTCGTGTATTCGTGGCGAGAATTTACACAAATATTGGACTTTCAGTCCATAGTGGTTTAGTTTTAGTTGTCTTATAATGAGACTCCTCCTTCTGTCGGAATGACAGTATTGTGTGAGATGCTGAACTAAATTCAGAATGACAAACTTATTTTTGCGTTTCCAGCTCCAACACAAAAACAACGGTTTCTCTATTAATTACTACCGGATAGTTTTTGGGTTTTAGGGTATTGTAACGCTCATTAATACCCAAAGTTGTTAGAAGCTCGTTATCTAATGTTACATTTGTTCCGTTATCTACTGGAAAAGTTTTGGTTGCGGTTAGTTCTTCCCATTGCTTGCTAGAAAAACCTGCTTTTTCAAGTGTTACTTGCAAAAGGTTGGTGGCTATTTTTTGTACGCTTGCAGTGGTTTTTTCTGTTGAACCGGTTACGACACTGCCAGAGCAAAAACCATTACCACCTATACAATTACGGTTGTGGTAACTT
>JBKEAG010000060.1:0-9574 GCA_047972025.1 Moheibacter sp. | reverse complement strand
TAGGAATATATTTAGCCGTATTTAAGGACATAAACGGCAACTCATTTACAAAGAAATTTTTAGTAAAGTAATTTTAAAAAATTATATAGAAAAACCACCTCTGTATGGAGGTGGTTTTTTTATGGAAATAACCCTCTTTTATAAACTGTAAAAAAGGGGATATTTCTATACCCAAAGTAAAAAATAGCCCCCATTATAACTAAGGAATAATCCTCAACTAAAAGGGCTTTAAACACTAGTATTACATTTCTTTAATCATCAATTTTGTTATGTTGAATTCAATAAAAGGTGAACTCCGAAAAGCCAAATAATAAAAAGAGTAGGAATACTAAAACTTAACAAAATGAAAAAACAGAATGAAAACACCAAAAAATCCCAGCGCTGTAAAGAAGCTAGACCCTTTACCGGATTAGTCTGGGTAGATGATTATACAGACATTTGGGTTGGAAATTGTAATAAATTACAGAAAAAAATCAGTGAAGTTAGTTTTGCAGGTGAAGAAGTTACTCCATTTGAAGGAAGTGCCAAATGCTGCGACTACATTTACTTTGTGACTTGGAGCAATAATGTGGGTGAAAATGCTATGATACTAGAGTTAACAGGAACTAACAAAATACTATCCGGTGACCGATCAAAATGGGAAGTATTTGCCACAGACATTGGCTTTGCTTCCTCTGCTCCTAGACCCAAAAAAGAATTTGTGGAATGCCAAATAAAAAAAGCAAACTGTAAAGGCTGGGATAACGTATTTGTTGGTAACACAAATGGACGAGAGAAAGGATTGAGACGAATTTCTCCGATGGATAACAAAGCTAGATATATTTGGTACAATTCAGGAGCAGATACAAGGACGGGTATTTCTCCAAGAGTTCCATTTAATGTATTTAATCACAAAGAATTTTTAATCTTCAGAGTACCTGCAAAAGATTTATTTATAGAAATGTGTCAAGACTGTTCATGTTCAAAATGCAAATGTAGTTGCGGTGACGGATGCGATGGTTGTAACAAAAATGCTTCAGATCAAGAGTTAAATTTACGGTACTTGGCAGATGATAAGCACTTTACAATCCCGGCAAAACAAAACTATAATTGTCAAAGAACCGTACCAAATGGGGATTGTGATCGCCGAGTTTCCAACTCTAGACTAACAAATATATCTCCATGCTTTTATTTTCAATGGGGAGATGGAAATAGTGATCAGATTGAGGAACACGATACCGAAGTATTTTATATAACCATTTCCAATCCATTTTCAGATATTCGCTACAAAGGACTGAGAATCACAAAAGTCTCACTAGTGCCTCAAATACCGGTTGATGATGGAAGAATTGACATCGTTCCGGAAACATTTATTTCTCTAGATTGCTTAGAGCCTTGTTCTTCTAAAAGCAGAGAATTTGCACTAATTACAAGGGCAAATAATATTGCAGGAGCTTATCAGGTTAAAATTGAATATTGTTTTGAGTCTATTGAATTTGTCCTAAACAAAGAGCTACACAAATTTGGAATTGCTGAATTTGATATCAAAATTACAGAAGACTAACTTATATAACAAAAAACACCTCCTAAAAAGAGGTGTTTTTTGTGTTTTAAGGCAATTGGTTTCAATAATTTAAAACCACTCTTTTTCGTTAATAACATAGGTTTCTTCAAATTCTTCATCAGATTTTGTTAGGTAAATAATCCCTTCGATTAAACCAATTATACCCCCTATACCACAAAGAAGTCCCAATATTAATTGAATAACTCCCGCTTTAGTATAACCCAGGTAAAATTTATGAATACCAAAAATCCCTACTAATATTCCCAAAATTCCGGCAACTACTTTTTTATCTGAACCACCCTGTGATTGCTGTGGTTGTGGTGAATTTACTTCCATATTTAGCTATTTTTTTATATAAAATTAATTAAATTGATTTGAATATTTCTTGAAATTTTTCACCAAACATAGGCACTAATTTTTTCTCACCCTTTACTGCTCCAATTAATCCAATAATCCATAGAATCATTGGGAGCAAAAATAATAACCCTAACACCATTCCAAGTTTAGGAGCAATTATTAGGATAACAAAATAGATAACATAAAATGCTATATAAAGCACATTTAAACCTATATTTTGACGAATATGAAAACGTGACAGTTCTCCTTTTTCTTTATCCATTACAAATGCAATAATAAGCCCTATCAAGCCTAGATAGCTAACGATTCCGATTGTTTTTTGATCCATAGTTTTATAATTTAATTTTTCAAAAATACAATAAAAAATGGTAGTGATTAGACATTTCATAGGGTAATTATATGAAATAGCGTACCTTTACACTCAAATCGGTGTCCGTCACAGCGGATGAAAAGGGAATTTCGGTGGAAATCCGAAGCTGTCCCCGCAACTGTAAGTTCACACAAATGCTTTCTACAACCCACTGTCCAAAAAGGGCGGGAAGGAAAAAAAGCAGAACAAGCCAGGAGACCTGCCGATTATAAATAAATAAAATTTTGCTTTCGGAGGAAAAGCAAATGATACGATGAAAACAATTGTGACTTTAGGGTGCTTACTATTGGGATTCCAATTACTAATTGCACAAAGTGATACACTAAAACTGAAAGAAGCCATTCTATCGGTAAGCAAACCCTTGTCTCAATATTCTATACAAAATGAGCAGGAATTTCAAGACTCTATTCTAAAAAAGAACCAACCCTCACTAACAAGTTTGCTAAAGTACAATTCTGTTATTTCTTTCAAAGAAAATGGAGCAGGTATGGTTTCCTCTCCTTCATTTCGCGGAACAACAGCTTCACAAACAACAGTTCTTTGGAATGGAGTTAATATAAACTCCCAAACCACAGGGCAAACTGATTTCAATACGGTCAATATTTTGGGGTTTGATAAAATTCTGGTAAAAGCAGGGGGTGGAAATGTAGCTGAAAATAACAGTTCAATAGGTGGAAGCGTAGAGTTAATAAATGATATAAAATTCAATAATTCCTTTACAAATGACTTTCTAGTGCGGTACGGGAGTTTCAACATGTTCAATGGGAATTTTAAATCCGACTTCTCTACTAATCTACTTAATGTAAAAGTGGGTGTTTCTCGGTACTCTTCGGACAATGATTTTGATTATCCGGAAAAATACCATCGAAAAAATAGTAATGGACAATTTTACCATACAAACCTTAGTATTGCCTCTGCTTATAAATTAAATACGAAAAATACACTTCAGTTTTTTGGAAATATTTTTCAGGGAAGACGAAATTTATCTGTCATAACGCCCTATGCCACTAAATCTAAATACGAAGACTACAATACCCGTAGTATGCTCAACTGGATGGGGAAATTTAGAAAATTTAAGTCTGATTTAAAAGTTGCATATTTGACAGAGGAATACCGTTATTTCTCCAATATTGAAAATGAAAACTTTGATTCTGGAGAAGTCAATACATTAATCACAAAATATGATTTAGCATATCATTTCAATTCTAATTTTCAACTTCAGACTAATTTAGAATACACAAGAAACGAAGGTTTTAGTGGAAAAGAAATGGATGATAAAACTCGAAACTTAGGTTCCATTGGTTTATCGGTAAAACATAAAATTCTACCCAAATTTTATTATGAAATCAGTTTACGCCAAGAGTTAAGTGAGACCTATGGAAACCCCTTATTGTATTCCTTTGGAGGGAATTGGGCGGTAACAAATTTTTATAATCTGAAATTCAATACATCTAAAAACTTTCGCATACCCACTTACAATGATTTGTACTGGCCGGAGGTTGGAAACTCTGATTTAAAGCCGGAAACTTCCTATCAGGCAGAAATAGGCAATGAATTTCACACAAAAAATGTACATTGGACGGTAACGGCTTATTATAACACTGTAAAAGACCTAATTCGTTGGACTCCCAACACAAATTTACAAGGAGGAATATTATGGCGACCTGAAAACGTTAATGATGTAAATATCTACGGGGTTGAGTCCATTTTTTCGTATAATACATCCTTTAAAAAACACAACCTCTCTTTCACAGGAATCTATGCCTATACCGTTTCTGAAAATCAAGAGATTAAAAAGCAATTAGCGTACGTTCCGTTTCATAAAGTAACAACATCTTTCAATTATAATTGGAAAGGAATTTCACTTCTCTACCAGTTCCTGTTCAATGGAAGTGTTTATACAACAACCCAAAATGAGGAGACCTACAAAATACCAAGCTATTTTATTTCAAACTTAGGTTTAGACTACGGTTTCGGAGAAAGCAAAATGTATAAGATTGGTTTTGAAATTTTGAACTTATTTGATTATGAATATGAAAGCGTTCTAAACAGACCTATGCCAAAGCGTAGTTTTAATGTGTATATAAACTTTAAAATCTAAATAAATTATGAGAAAATTAAATCTGTATGTATTATTAGCCATCTCCATCTTTACTATATCATGTAATAATGATGATGACAATGAAGTTATCATCGAAGGTGATTTTGTAAAGGGAACATTTGTACTAAACGAAGGAAATTTTGGAGCAGGAAATGCTTCCATCAGCTTCATTTCCGAAACCGGAATAATTACTGACAACATTTTTGCTTCAGTTAACAACCAACAATTAGGAGATGTAGCGCAAAGCATGTATTTCGAAGATGATCTAGCTTACATCATTATCAATAATTCAAATACAATTGAAATTGTAAATCGCTATACATTTGAAAGCGTTGCAACCATAGCCGGAGGTTTACAAAACCCCCGTTATATGGAAATTTATAACGGAAAAGGATATGTTTCAAATTGGGGGGACGCCGGAGACACTTCAGACGACTTTATTGCTGTAATTGATTTAGCAACAAATACAGTAACTTCAACAATCTCTGTGGCAGAAGGCCCTGAAAACCTGACGGAAGAAAACGGAAAACTATATGTAGCACACCAAGGAGGATGGGGATTTGGAAACAGTATCTCTATAATTGAGCTTGGCACAAATAGCCTGACATCTACCCTCACTCTTTCAGACGTTCCTTCTGTAATGGAAGAAGAGGACGGTTATTTATTTGTCCTATGTTCAGGAAAGGCAAGTTGGACGGGTGACGAAACCATAGGAGCAATGTATAAAATCAACCTTCAAAACAATCAGGTTGTAGATGAGTTTGAATTTCCGATAGGAACACATCCTTCCTATATGCAAATAGAAGATGATGTAGTTTACTATACTGTTGGTAGTGATATTTACAAAACAAATGTAGCAGACATAGAACTACAAAACACCTCTTTTATTTCTACTTCTGAAAATGGCATGGAAAACCTTTATGGATTTAATGTTGATGAAGGCTGGATTTATATTTGTGATTCAAAAGATTACATCAGTACAGGGGAGTTATTTGTTTATTCACTCGACGGAAACCTAAATAGTCAATACCCAATAAACGGAATTATTCCAAAGGCGGTTTATTTTAATGATTAAATAAAAATGCCTTTGAATAACCTCTGTAAGATCTCAAAGGTTTTTATATGTTACCAACATATTAAAAAAATATTGTACTTTTCTCCGTTCAAATTAATAATTCTTATGAGAAACATTAAAATAATCCTTTTAGGACTCGTGTTAATTTTTAACCTAAATTGTAGTAAAACACAAGAAGTAACACCTAGTGAGCAGTCTATTGTAAGTGCCGGAACAGACGACAAAGTCCTAATCCGATTGAAACCCAATGTTGGAGACAGCCAAAAAATTGCTATGATCATGGACATGAGCTCAGAAGGACAGCAAGCCATATCTATGGACATGAATGCTCAGATGAATTTAAAAGTTTCTGCAAAAGAAGAAACCGTTTATACCTATGATGTGAGTTACAATTCCATGAAATTAAACATGAACATGGGAGCAATGGAAATATCATACAATTCTGAAGACAAAGAACACGAAGGAACAGCAGCTATGCTGCATAATCAGATGAAAGTATTGTTAGAAAATACAATTTCACTAAAAATGGATGAAATGGGATTTGTTTCCGATATTTTACTTCCAGGAAACATAACTGCTGAACAAGCAGGAGATATGAACTCACTATCAATTCCATTACCAAAAGAGCCGGTGGGTGAAGGAGACACTTGGACAGCAGAAAGACCAATGCAGGGAATGGGTGTTATGAAAATGAATATGGAAGTTGAAAAAGTTACAGTAGATGATGTTATCATCAAAACCACAGGAGAAATGGTAGATACAGCCGGAACTTCCATCGGAACTTTTGATGGAAATTACACTTTAGATAGAGATAATGGCCTTACAAAAGACGGGACCATGAACATGAATATTTCAGTAGAAAAACAAAAAATCAACATGAAAATCAACTTTAAATCTATTTAAAAAACAGATAAAGCAAGTTGAAATAATTAAACCTTGGATGCAGGAAGTGTTTGGGCTTTTTTATGCAAATGGCGGGTCAACTTTATCGACAAGTCCAATAAAACAATTTTTGCATTTGCATTTCTTTCTATATGGTAAGAAGCCGTATTTATTTCATCCAAAAGAGCCTCTATATTTGCCCCATGAATAAACGGGGCAAACTTATCCCAATTAAATCCCTCAGCTCCCAATTGCATATAAACCAAAGAATCTGCCTGATAATTCTTCAAAAGAGCTTGCCTGAATATTTCTGAACAGTAACTCAAAAATTGCTTCTGTTTCTCTCTGGGCCAACTACTCAATTGATTAGACCAAGCAACCAACTGTTTTAATACCACCGGTTTTTTTGCTGCCATAAACGCATTGCGAACCCATTGCACAAAATACATTTCAAATTCATCATAAGAAGAAGATATATTCTGCAGTGCCTCGTACAAATTACCATTAGAAGCCACAGCAATTTGATAAGCATTACTTTGAGACAAGCCTTTTTCTTTTACTAAATAATTAGCAACCTCATCATCACTCAATCTATTTAATTTCACAATCTGACAACGTGAAATAATCGTAGGTAAAAGTAAATCCTCACGTTCACAGACAAGTAAAAAAATAGTTTTCTGAGGCGGTTCTTCTATTACTTTTAGTAATTTATTGGCAGCAGCAGTATTCATCATTTCCGGAAGCCAAATGACACAAAACTTATAACTTCCCTCAAAACTATTTAACGAAAGAAATTTTACAATTTCTTGTGCTTCATGAACATTGACTGTTCCTTGTTTTTTCTCAACTTCATTAAACTCAAGCCAATCATACAAACTTCCGTGGGGGTTTTCTAAAATAAAAGACCGCCACTCTTTGATAAAATGGTTACTCGTTGGGTTTTTTACCTTTTCGGTAGAAGTAACCGGAAAACTAAAATGAATATCAGGGTGTTGTAAAGATTCAACTTTAGACTTTACTTCATCACCCTTTTCAGAAGCCAAAATCTCTGCAGCATAAGCAATTGCCAAATGTAAAGTACCCCAACCGTTTTCTCCGGTAAATAATTGTGCATGACTCACCCGATTTTCACGAATAGATTCCTGAAGTTTTATTTTGACTTTTTCCTGCCCTACGAGATTTTCCCAATTCATACTTCAAAAGTAAGCGATTAATTTATAACTTTGAAAAAGAGTAATCACATCTAACCATTTTACTCATTGTTCAATTAGTAAAATATAAATCAAAACATCACGTAGATGAAAAAACAAGTATTGATTTTAATGAATCTAGGATTTATTATGACATTAAACGCACAAGAATTTACAGGAAAGTATCCGGTTACAGAAAAAGGGAATCAGGTAGATGAGTATTTTGGAGAAAAAGTAGCAGATCCCTATCGTTGGCTAGAAGATGACCTTTCGGAAGAAACAAAAAAATGGGTAGAAACAGAAAATGCAGTTACATTTGATTACTTAAATCAAATTCCTTTTCGGGAAAAATTAAACAAACAGTTAACCGATTTATGGAATTACGAAAAAATATCAGCACCTTTTAAAGAAGGAAATTACACTTATTTCTACAAAAACGATGGATTACAGCAACACTCCGTACTTTACCGACAAAAAGAAGATGGAAAAGAGGAAGTTTTCATCAACCCAAATGAATTCTCAAAAGATGGTTCTACTTCATTGGCAGGAGTAAGTTTCACAAAAGACGGTTCATTATGTGCCTATCAAATCTCAGAAGGAGGCTCAGACTGGCGAAAAGTTATTGTAATTAATACGATTAACAAAAAGCAAGTAGGCGATACCTTACGCGATGTGAAATTTAGTGGAATTTCTTGGAAAGGAAATGAAGGATTTTACTATTCCAGCTATGACAAACCCAAAGGGAGTGAACTCTCTGAAATGACAGATAAGCATAAGTTTTTCTTCCATAAACTAAACACTACTCAGAAAGAAGATGTTTTAATTTTCGGAGGAGAGAAAACACCCAGAAGGTATATTGGAGGGGGTGTTACAGAAGATCAACGCTTTCTGGTCATTTCCACAGCTATTTCTACAACAGGAAACGAATTGTATATTCAAGACCTAACGAAGCCAAATACTTCAATCATTCAAATTTTAGATAATTTTGACACATCAACTGACTTAGTGGATAACGTAGGAGATGAACTCTATTTACTGACAAATTTAAATGCTCCCAATAACCGATTGGTAAAAGTAAACATTAAAAATCCACAACCTAAAAATTGGGTAGATGTTATATCGGAAACAGAAAATGTATTGAGTGTAACAACAGCTGGAGGATACATTTTTGCACATTACATGAAAGATGCACTTGACTTGGTACGACAATACAACCATAACGGACAAAAAGTGCGTGATATCCAATTACCCGGACATGGCTCTGCCGGAGGGTTTTCCGGAAAAAAAGAAGAAGCCAAAATTTATTATTCTTTTAGTAATTACGTAACACCTTCATCCATTTACGATTTTGACATAACAACCGGAAAATCAAATTTATACAAAAAACCTGCTATAAAGTTCAATGCGGCTAACTATGAGTCAAAACAAGTATTTTATACTTCACACGATGGAACAAAGGTTCCAATGATGATTTCCTATAAAAAAGGAACCAAATTAAATGGTAAAAACCCAACGATACTTTACGGTTACGGTGGATTTAACATTAGTTTGACTCCCTACTTTAGTGTTTCAAATGCCGTTTGGATGGAAAATGGAGGTATATATGCCGTTGCAAACCTTCGTGGTGGAGGTGAATATGGGAAAAAATGGCACGACGGAGGCCGTCAATTGAATAAATTAAATGTATTTAAAGACTTCATTGCAGCTGCAGATTATTTAAAAAATCAGAATTATACTTCCACAGAATATTTAGCATTGGCGGGTGGTTCCAATGGAGGGCTTTTGGTTGGTGCAACAATCACAATGCAACCCAACGTAGCAAAAGTGGCCCTACCGGCTGTTGGTGTTTTGGATATGTTACGTTACCACACTTTTACTGCCGGAGCCGGTTGGGCGTATGATTATGGAACGTCAGAAGACAGTAAAGAAATGTATAATTACTTAAAAGGCTATTCACCTGTACACAATGTAAAAAAAGGAACTTGCTATCCTGCAACTATGGTGACAACAGGAGATCATGATGACAGAGTTGTACCTGCACACAGCTATAAATTTG
>JBKEAG010000025.1:0-43566 GCA_047972025.1 Moheibacter sp. | reverse complement strand
GCACCTTTTCTAAAACATTTTACTTACCCCTTTTTAATCAAATGTTTACAACCACCTATTCCCCTACTATTTTATCCAGTATGACCTTTAATCATTCCTTAATTTAACCTAATGAAAAGGGTCTCACGGAGTGGAAGTTGATAACTGAATTGTTTTACCATTTTGATAATGATGTCCTTCTATTCCAAATTTATACAAATATTCTGAGATCTCTTTGGCTGTTATTGGTGCTTTATACCCTGGAAATGCTTCCTCTAGCATTTCTGTTTGAACTGCTCCTAGTGCTATATTGTTTATTTTGGGTTGGGATTCATTAAATTCTTCTGCTAATAATTCTGTTAAAGTGATAATTCCTGTCTTGGATGAGGAATATGCTGCTAATCCCGGAAACTTCATACTTCCCTGAATTGCTCCCATTGTTGTAATATTGACAATATGAGTGTTGGCGTTCATTTTATATAGAAATAGTTGAATGAGTCGTAAGGGGGCTTTGTAGTTTACGGCTAATGAAGTGTCTATATCTGTTTCTGTAAGTTCTGCAAAGGGTTTGTTGACCAAATAGCCTGCATTGTTATATAGTATATCTATGTTTTGCCAGTCAGAAATTTCATCTAGGCATTTGTCTAATTCTTTATAGTTTGATAAATCAATGGCTATGTATTTGTATTGGGATTTATCTGCAAACTGTGCTAATTCTCTTAGCTTCTGTTCATTTCTAGAAATTGCTAAAACGTTATTTCCATTTTGTAAGTGAATTTTGGCTAATTCGTATCCAATACCCCGACTGGCCCCTGTTATAATAATATTTTTATTCATAAATTTAATTGTTGTAGGTATTCTATTGTGGTTTGAATATCTTCAAATGTATGTTCATTTATTTTAAATGTATTGTTTTCTAATTCTAATTCTAATTTAGCATTTGGGACAATACTAAATCCATTTCTCTCTAGGGCATGTTTCATCCAATATGCTAAACTTGTTCCATCTGTTTCAAAATGGATAGTCTGATTTTTAGGGTACTGAAATTCAAATTTACCTGAATTGTAATCAAAATAGATTTTTTCTTGTGATAGTTTTTCAAAAATCTTTTGTTCAAATACGATTTTCTCCGGAAATCCTGCAAAAAATTCACCTTGATTTACCCACCACAATTGTGTTGTATTTTGTATGAGTAGTTCTATTTGATGAGATGATATAATAAATGCCTTTTTGGTTTCTTTTGATAATCTATAAATTAATTCAAAGATTTTAAATTGATTTTCTATGTCTAAATGAGAGGTAGGTTCGTCTAATAATACCAATTGAGTTTGCTGTGCTAAAGCGCGAGCTATCATCACCATCTGCAATTGTCCATCACTCAATTCTGAGGCGAATTTGTTTTTTATATCTCCAATCCCTACTAATTCTAATGCTTCTTTTACTATTTTTTTATCTGACGAATCTAAACGAGTTAACCAAGATTTATAGGGCAACCTCCCTAAACAAACAAGCTCTTCGACAGTGACGGGTGGTATTTGGTCTAGTCTAGAAAATACGACTGAGATTGTTTTTGACCTTTTTTGTTCATCCCAAGAAGATATTTCATTTCCTTGTAAATAAATATTTCCTAATTTTTTAGGAAGGATACCTAGCAGTGTTTTTATCAATGTACTTTTTCCTGAACCATTTCTCCCTGCTAACCCTACTAATTCTCCTTCATTAACTGTGGTAGAAATCCTGGTGCAAATAGGTTGCGAATATCCTACTGATAAATTTTCTATTTTAAGTAATTCTTTACGCATTCCACTGATGTTTGTTCCTACTCCAAATAATACTAATGACAATCGGTGTTCCAACTAATGATGTCAATATATTAATAGGTAATGTCCCCGTTGGAAACATTTGAGCTATCCATGAAAAAGTTAACATAATGAGACTTCCTACTAAAACAACAAAAATGTAGAGTCTGTAAATATTGGTTTCCTTGAAAAACATTCTACATATATGAGGGACTGCTAGTCCTATAAATGCTATGGGTCCTACAAATGCGGTTGTAGCTGCGGTAAGAACCGAAGATGAGATTAAAATAAGCCAACGATTTTTTTTCACACTGACTCCCATAGTGGTTGCATAATGCTCTCCCAGCCGTAAACCTGAAAGTCCCTTTAAGGTAATGATTGACAGTAATATGCCTAGGGTTATACTTAATGTAAATACAGTTATTTGTTGCCACGAAAGCCCTGATACAGAGCCAAATGTCCAAAGTAAAAATGATTTTATTTTTTCTGAAGGAGCAAAGAATTGCATAAGTCCAACTAATGCTGAAGCAAATCCGGCAATCATCATCCCTATAATAATTAATGCCGTAGTTGAATTTAATTTTGATGAAAAATACAATAGAAGTAACATTGCTAGTAATGCTCCTAAAAAAGAGGTTCCTACAATCAACCAACTACTTTGAATCAATCCCTGTACTCCTATGATAGAAGAAAGAAATATAACTACCGCTACTCCTAGTCCGGAGGCTGAAGTTAACCCCAAAACAGATGGGTCTGCCAATGGGTTTCTGAATAATTCTTGTAGTAAAAGTCCACTGACCGAAAGTGCTATTCCTGATAGTAAAGCTGCTATTGTCTTGGGAAGTCTGTAATGAAAAACAATGTTGTTTACTGTTCTATCTGTATATAAATCAGACAATGATATATCTGCATTTCCTACTGAGAGATTGAGTACAAATGTTCCTAGTATCAATAGAATTAAACTTCCTATAATCAGACTAAATTTCAAGTTTTCACTATTTTCAGACAAATATAGTTACTGTAAATTGATTATCTAGAATATAAAAAAACAGCCACAAATAAAAATTATTTGTAGCTGTTTTCGTTTTGTTAGAATTTATTTTCTATTATTTATTTGTCATTGTTACAACACGTTGCGGTAGTGGTGCTTCATACCCTGCATTTCCTAATGCTTCTACTATTTTTTGACGTGTGTCCCAATAGACATCCCAATATCCCTCTACTGTAGAGTAAGGTAGTGCTAATAATTCCACACCATTTTCACCTAAATTATTTACAGCAACTCTAGGCGCCGGTGTATCCAATACATTAGAATCATTTTTAAGTTCGTTCAAAACAATTTCTTTTGCTTTTTGAATATCTGCTCCATAGCGAATCCCAAAAGGCATATCAACCCTCAAATTTCCAATTGTACTGTAATTGGTAATTTTATCTGCTGTAATTGCTGAGTTAGGAACGATTTCTGTTTTGTTTTGAAATGTTTCCATAATGGTAACAAAAAGTGAAATTTCTTTCACAAATCCTAATGTACCATCGGGTAATTCTATAAGGTCATTTACTTTAAATGGACGGAACACCAACAACATAACACCGGAAGCTATGTTTCCAAGTGAACCATTGAAAGCCCCTCCGATAGCAGCACCTACACCTACTAATATAGCTGCAAATGAAGTAACACCCATTCCGAGCATTTCGGCTATTCCTATAAATAATACTACTTTAAGGGCAAAGTTAATCATTGTCACAATAAAAGGCTTCAGCGTTTCATCTACTTTAGATTTACCTAAAGCTCTACGAATCAATCGGGATAAAAGTCCGATTATCCAAAGACCTACAATAATTGCGACTACAGCTCCTAGAATTTTAGGAGTCCACTCTCCTACTGCAGACATTACAGAACTAACTAAGTTTTTTACAGGTTCTGTTGCTGTTTGAGTAGCATCATCCAAAGCATTTGCTTGAAGAAAAATTGTTGAAAATTTCATAGTGTTTTGATTTGGTTAATTTTTGGTTGTTTGTTTATATTCCCATTATAATGGGAGGACAAAGATATTATTTTTATAATAATTCTCGAAAATCAAAAATAACTATGACTTTTTTTCAATCACAATTTCAGAGGTTTCTTGTTTTCTAAAACTTTTTAGAAATAAATAAACAACAAAAGTTCCCATCCCAAGAAATAGTAGTACCCCTGCTATAATAAAAATATTTATATAGGGTACCAATCCCATAAACATACTTCTAAAAGTTTCATCTGTATCTTGATTCTGCCACATAGAGCGATGAACCCCCATAAGTGTCAATGCCAGTAGCATAATAAATAATGAAGTCTGTGTAAACCAAAATAAAAATTTAAAGAATTTTTCTACATTTTTATTTATCATTTGTGGTTTTATAAAATAGAATGCAGTAGCTAAAATAATCATACTGTTTATACCAATCGTTGTTCCCATAGAGTGGGCAACCGTAATATGCGTACCATGTGTGTATAAGTTAAATGCCGGAATCGACATAAAAAGAGCCAATACCAAATTAATAACGACCCAATAATCTGATGCCATCAAAAAACGATATGGATAAAAATGGATAAAACATCTATCTTGCTGTACTTGTTTTTTCCATAGATAAAAAATTCGTATCAAAATAATCCACTCTGTCATACTCACAGCATACGCTATGTAATGAATAAACTTTTCAGTCGGAAGTAAATAAATATGATGTCCCCAGTTAAACATCAAATTAAACAAACCTAAAAAGTACATAGCAAATGCTTCTTTTTTATAAGATGGTTCTCTAGAGCCACTAATTTTTGCCATCAAATAAAATGCTACTCCATAAATAATTTGATTAATAGCTCCTACCAGTGAACCATTTACTTTCCACTGTATAGTCATATCTGCTATGAAATGATTTTTGAAATAAGGAAATATCCAAAGATAGTTTTCTAAAAAACAAAACATAAAAAACACAATTCCGGTAAACCACATCCAATAATAAACCGGCCATGGTTTTATCAATTTGGATTGATGAATGAAATAGAGTAAAAAAACGGCAAATGATAAAAATAATGGAATTGCCCAAATCGGATTAAATTCCCAATATTCCCTTCCACCAAAATCTTTGGTAAAATAGCTAAAAAAAATTCCTGCAAGAGCAATCATCCACAAACTTAATTGGATTTTCTGTAGCCGAATACCATAAGACGTTGTTCTGACTTTTTGTAAAATTAATGATACAAAACCAACTCCTGCCGAAATAATTCCAAGATAAGCACTACTAACATGAAGAGGACGCAAAGTCAAAAAACCTATAACTCCTGAATTTGCATCTACATGCCGATATGAATGTGATGCCAAATGTCCAAAAATCAATCCAAAGAAAATTAGAAGTAATGCAATTCGTACAAACCAAATACCTATATTCTGCTTCATAATTACTTTTGATTTTTGTCAAATGTTCCCAATATGGTAGGTGAATAATCATTCGGATGAGCGGAACCTGAACGGTTTGCTTCATTTAAAAATTTAACCAACTCATCTAATTCCTGCTCTGTCAAGTCAAATGCTGGCATCTGAAATATGCCATTTTTCACTATACTTTTTATATGTTTTGGTGTGTATCCCTCTTTTGCAACCACATTTGTCAAGTCCGGTCCTAAATACCCTCCCAGACCATATAACTGATGACAAGTATGGCAATTATTATCTTGCCAAATCTGCTTTCCTACAGCTATATCAGTATCACTTTCATTTACTTCTTTTTCTTTAGAACTACTATATTCCGGAAGCGCATACACTACAACATTAAAAATGCAAAAAGCAATAATCAATGTGATAAAGATACTTCTTGGATGTTTAAATATATGGAGCATTTTATAATCTTAATAATTCAACTAAATTAGTCAAAGTGTATCATATTCTAAAATTATGATAATCTGACCATAATAAGCTAGTGCAATGGTAACAAGGTTCGATTAATTAAAATATGACTACAATCATACAATAGTAAATGTTATCAATTTATTTTAATTACAAAATGATAACTCATATCATTTAAATTCTAGAAATTACCTTTCAGTATCTATAAAAACACAAATGAATATTAATCAATACCTTACATGTTATTTTTAGTTTTTTAAATTACTGAATTTTCTCCTTTTTCAAAAGACATAAATTAGTAATCAGTATAAGTTAAATGTACTTTTACTTTTAAATAAATGTTTACTCAAACAATTAATTATGAAACTAATTTTTACACTTTTCATGACAATTATAGGTGTAAGTTTAAATGCTCAATGTGAGTATTTCGAAACTTTTGAGACCTATAGCAATAGTCAAGTTCCCGATGATTGGACGGTTATAAATACGACCAATTACAATTATGTTACGGCACAAGTACAAACTAATACTTCTGCACCTTCGCCATCAAAGTATTTCAGACTTTCTAATGGTCAGGGAAGTACAGGAGATTTAATTGTTATACTTCCAATGAATGCCAATACATCAGATGGAAATCACCGTATAAGTTTTTATTTAAGCGGTTCTACAGCCTCTGCTTCTTCTCTTCAAGTTGGAACAATAGATGCTACGGATGGTTCTGGAACTTTCCAGCTTATCACCGCAATTAGTGATTATCCGACAAGTCCTTCACAATGGAAAAAATACTATATCAGTATCCCTTCCGGGTCTAACCAATACATAGCATTTCGTCATAGTTTAGAAGATACTCATGATTCATTTGGAATAGATGATATTTGTTTTCAAGAAATTCCAAGTTGTATGGAAGTTTCTGACATAGCTACTACAGAAGTAGAATCAAATACTATAACTTTTGGTTGGACAGCAAGTGATTCAGCAGAGTCATTATGGGAATACATTGTACAAACAACTGATTTACCGGCACCAACAGCTAGTACATCCGGTACGGAAACAAGTACAAATACTGTTACTGTAAATAATTTAGAGGCTGATACTGATTATAATATATATGTTCGTGCAAAATGTTCATCTGATGATTTTGGTAGTTGGGAAGGTCCTACTTTAGTAACTACAGCTTGTAGTGACTATACTGCCAATTTCTTTTCAGGATTTGAAGATAACGTTAATGCCGAAGAAGTAAAACCTTGTTGGTCTACTTATGATACTGGAAATGGTGATTTGAAAACCTTTGGAGTTTCTTTTGGTATTGTTCCATCAGAAGGTTCGCTACAATTAAGACTTTTATTTTTAAATAGTACTCCAAACAATAGTTTAGCTCTTATTTCTCCTGAATTTTCAGATTTGTCTTCTGATAAACAAATCCGATTCAAAATGAATAAACGAGCTAATACTGAAGCCAATATGAAAATAGAAGTTGGGACTGTAACTTCACCAACTGATATGGATTCTTTTGTATTACTAGACGATACCACACTTACTGAAAGTACTGTTGTGGCTTCTACTTGGACTGAGTTTACAATTTCATTGTCAAGTTATGATGACGCTTTAGGGCATAAATACATTGTATTCAAACCACAACATAATGGTACAGGAGCTACACAGTATATTTTCATGGATGAGTTTAACTACGAATACAACCTAGATGTTGTGTTAAATGATGAACCCGTTACCGCTGATCCTATAATGGCTTCACCGGACTATAATTGTGAAAATAGTATCTCGGGTACTTTTGAAGGAGCTACTCAATCTGAAGAATTTCCATGTGACATTCCTACATACAGTGAGTTTGTTGATCTTTGGTACAAAATAGTTCCAACAGAAACAGGGCGCTATTCATTCTCATTAAATATTCCAAGTACAGCTACCGGAAACCTATTTATATGGCATGAAGTAAATGGAGAATTAAATCAATTAACATCCGGTTGTTTAACTCGATTTGTAGCTAGGGATTTAGTTGCTGGTGAGACCTACTATATATCAATTGGTAGTGCAGAAACAACTACACCTTTCGAGTTGTGTATTCAATTATTCCCAGAATCAGAAAACGATGAACCGGCAGACGCTATTCTATTGACTGAGTCCACAACAGATGAGTGTGAAAATGCAATAGAAGGTAATACTGCTTTAGCAACTCACTCCAATGATTCTGAATGCTCTACCGGACAAATAGATGTATGGTACACATTTACACCTACACAAACAGCAGAATATACTCTTAGAAGATCTATAATTAGCGGTACTGCTCCTACTTATATCTCTGTTTATTCAGGAACTCCAGATAATTTAACTATAATAACAGATTGTAATTCTCAACTTACCTTAGTAAACTTAACTGCAGGAGAAACTTACTATGTAGCTGTTTCTACTTCACCTTTGTCTGAACCAGTATATTTCTCACTTTGTGCATACCCATCACCACCAGCACCTGAAAATGATGCTTGTGATACTCCGGTAGAACTAACCGTAGGTTCGACTTTTGAAGAAAATGTAATTATAGGAGATAACACTTCAGCTACTGTAGATTTGGTAAATACACCATTCCCTACTTGTGGTACACTTGATTTTGATACAAGAGGAAGGGACGTTTGGTTTACAGTAACTGTTCCACCTTCAGGAAACTTTGTTATAGAGACACGTAGTGTAGATGGTTCACTTATCTATGATACAGTAATGGAAACTTACACAGGAACTTGTGGAATTGACTCCTTAGAACCTTATTATTACAAATTGCCACCACCAAATGAAAATTATGATTATTGTAATGACCAATTTGTAATTGGGGGAAATCAATTTGCAGGAGCTCGATTTGAAGATAAAATACCAGGAGAACAGGTTTTAATTAGAGTTTGGGGATGGTCACTTCAATTTGGTGAGTTCCAAATATCTGTCTATGATGATACAGAAACTTGTGAAAACCCAACAAATATTACAATTTCAGAAATCACAAATACTACTGCTACTCTTTCTTGGAATGCTCCAACAAATGAACCTGTTGGTGGATATGAGTACATAGTTCAGCCAATTGAAACCGGATATCCGGGTGAAGCTGAAGGCGTACAAACAAGTGAAACTTCTGTTGAAGTCTCAGGCTTAGATAAAGCTACCGAGTACGAAGTATATGTACGCTCTATTTGTAGTACTAATGATAGTGCTTGGGAAGGTCCAACTACATTTGAAACTACCGATTTAGGTCTAAATGATTTTGATATAAATGCAATTAATATTTATCCAAATCCAGTTAAAGACTTACTTAATATTTCAACCAAATCAGAAATAAATGAAATTTTAATTTTTGATTTGACTGGAAATTTAATTACAAAACAAGAAATTCATTCGAAACAAGGAAAAGTAAATGTTTCAAATTTAAATTCAGGAGTTTATATCTTAAAAATTATAACAGACACTACGGTGAAATCAGTTAAAATTATTAAGAAATAGATAGTTAGTAATTAGTTGTTTTTTAAGCCGTCTCATCCTAAATGGGTGAGGCGGTTTTTTATTTTAATTCATTCCACTTAATTAAGCTAATTTATAAGACTTCAAAACCTTTTATCATACATGTTAAAAAATGATACTATGTAACAAATTAATTCTATTTTTGACTAATAATAATAAATCATAATTCTATGAAAAAAATATGTACACTTCTAATGTTTTGCATTGTTTACAGTGTGTTTGCTCAAGAAAAACCTCAATATCTAGAAGTTGATTATCAAATGGAAATGAAGTTTGATATTGAACAAATTATGGCGAGTGTTCCTGCTCAATGGAAATCACAGGTAGAAGAACCTCTACGGCAAGAGATAAAAAATGGAATTTTCATTGATTACAAATTAAAAACCAATGGTACCGAATCTGAATACAAAATGCAGGAAAGAATCAATAATGACCAGTCTGCTGCCGGAATGATACTCAGTCAAATCACAGCAATGGATAAAGAGCCACTCTACAAAGACATAAAAGCACAATACTATTTAAAGCCATACAATGTAGGAAAACAATATTTGATGAAAGATAGCTTGAAAGACAATCAATGGAAAATTTCAAGAGAAAAGATGCAGATTGCCGGATTTGATACGTTTAAAGCTACGGGTGTCGTAAATGACTCCATTGCAGTTACTGCTTGGTACACACCAAAAATCAACATTAAGGATGGACCGGATAGACTTTGGGGATTACCAGGCTTAATTCTAAAGGCAGAATTTGAAATGAATGGTGCAGAACTCATTATCGCCGCGACCAATGTTGCTGTAAAAGAAGAAAAAATACAAATCACCAAGCCAACGAAAGGTCAGGAAATTTCAGAAGTCGAATTTTATGAAGAAATGAGAGCACTTCAAGAGAAAATGAAAGAAATGTACGGCGGTGGTGTTGATTCGGAATAGAAAAATTTAACTTTAACTAATACTAAAAATGCTTCAGTTTAGCTGAAGCATTTTTTATTTTCACATTATAGTTTTGATTTGTTAATCAGATTATCCAATTCCCAATATTTATCTCTCATCAAACTCAAAGCAAAGGCTCCGGCAGAAGTACTGAAAACTGAATAATCCAACGCTCCTTTTATTCCGATAGAGAAAGTCATAGACAATGCAAACACTAGAAGTAGAACTCCACTCAATTTGGCAAAAAATTCAGTTTTCAATCCAATAATAAGGCATATAGCAAAAATAATTTCTGCTACAGTTACTAAAATTCCAATTGTTGGAATCATAAATTTTGGAAGCCATGGATTTATTACTTCCGTGTATTGTAAAAAACTATTCCAATTTCCCCAAATAGAATTTTTTTCACTCCAAAATCCAAACCTATCTGCTACTGCTGATAAAAATCCGATTGAGATAGCAAACCGCAAAAAGAGTTTAATTCTTTTATTGTTCATTTTAATTGTGTTTCAGTTTTACTCTCTCAAATACTACACAACTTATTTATTTCTGCTATAAACCTGTCTGCCAAAACATTTGCTTTTTCTTGTGTTGATGCCTCTGTATAAATTCGGATGATAGGTTCTGTATTTGATTTACGAAGGTGCACCCATTCATCAGCAAAATCAATTTTCACACCATCTACGGTAGAAATTTCTTCTTGTTTATAAGCTTCTTCTACTTTTTTCAAAATACTATCTACATCTATTTTCGGTGTAAGTTCTATTTTCTTTTTCCCCATAAAGTAAGGTGGATAAGACGCTCTCAAATCACTAACCGATTTATTCTGCTCTGCCAAATGACTTAAAAACAAAGCAATTCCTACTAGTGAATCACGTCCATAGTGTAATTCAGGGTAAATAATTCCACCATTTCCCTCGCCTCCAATTTTAGCTCCATTCTCTTTCATTTTCTCTACCACATTCACTTCACCGACAGCAGAGGCTTCATATTTTTGATTGTATTTATTTGTAATGTCACGCAAAGCACGAGATGAAGATAAATTAGACACCGTAGCCGAAGGCGTTTTACTCAAAACATAATCCGCCACCGCAACTAGTGTATATTCTTCACCAAACATTTCACCATCTTCTGAAATCAATGCCAAACGGTCAACATCCGGGTCAACTACAATTCCAAAATCTGCTTTTTCTTCTACCACTTTTTTTGAAATGTCTGCCAAATGCTCTTTTAGAGGTTCTGGATTATGTGGAAATTGCCCATTTGGCTCACAATACATTTTCACATATTCTACTCCTAATTTGTCCAACAAAGGTGGAATGGAAATCCCTCCCGTAGAGTTTACCGCATCTATAGCAACTTTAAATTTTCTATCTGCAATAGCTTGTACATTTACCAAAGGAAGTTCCAATATTTTTTGAATATGAATGTCTATTCCACTTTCATATTTTTCATACGTTCCTAAATCATCAACTTCTATGAAATTAAAATCATCATTTTCTGCTATTTTAAGAATTTCAGCCCCATCTGTTCCTGAAATAAATTCTCCTTTGGAATTTAGCAACTTCAGTGCATTCCATTGTTTAGGGTTATGACTAGCTGTAAGGATTATTCCTCCATCAGCACTCAGATGAGGTACAATCACTTCCACAGTCGGTGTTGTTGATAAACCCAAATCAATTACATCTATTCCCAACCCTTGTAAAGTGGCACTCACAAGTTGCGACACCATGGAACCTGAAATCCGAGCATCTCGTCCAATTACGACTTTACAGCTTTTATTATTTAAATTACTTTTTAACCAAGTTCCATAGGCTGCTGCAAATTTTACAGTATCAATTGGAGTTAGATTATCATTGATTTTACCACCTATCGTTCCTCTGATTCCTGATATAGATTTTATTAATGCCATTTTCATAAATTTAGGTTGTAAAATTACATTTTTTCAGGGATTCATAGTCGATATGGTTTTAACATTCTATCAAATAGATTTTTATTACTTTTGATTTAAATCAAAAATATAAAAACGTATGGAAACAATTTCTTTTTTAATTTTTGGCGCAATTGATGGAATCTGGAGCTTATTGGTTTATGTGGTTTTCGGATTGATTGCAGCAGGAATTGCAAAAGCTATTATGCCGGGAAAAGAACCCGGAGGATTTTTTGTAACAGCATTAATCGGTATTGGAGCAGCCTATTTAGGTGGGTTTGCTAGATCTTTACTGGGAATTTCACATGATAATGAAATTAGCTTTTTTAGTCCTTTGGACTGGATTTTTTCTATCCTCTGTGCACTTCTCATCCTATTTATTTGGAAAAAAGTTGTAGGTAAACCTTCTAAATAAAATTAACCACCCTAAAAACGGGTTATTCTTACCGAATTTAGGTATGAATAACCCGTTTTTCTCTTTTGTAATTTTAGGATATAATAAAAATTTGAAAGTATTACCGGTATAAATGTGTTTTAATAGAAAGACCATCAAGGTTTTAAAAACCTTGATGGTCTTGAATAATATTAAATATACCATTAAGTAACTCAGGATAGGTTTGAACTACACAACGTAGTTATTCTTTAAAACTTATATCCTATGCGTAAATTCAGATCTGATTCTCTTTCATTATCTAAATATTAAGAGCTTATTTTACAAAAACTTATGAATGAATGGAACGTTTCCCCGTAGCATCCAAAGCTGCTTCTTTCATCGCTTCTGCAAAGGTTGGGTGAGCGTGGCTCATTCGAGCAATGTCTTCTGCCGAAGCACGATACTCCATTGCTACTACTGCTTCTGCAATTAAATCCGCAGCACGTGCTCCTATGATATGAATTCCTAAAACTTCATCTGTATTTTCATCAGCTAGAATTTTCACAAAACCATCTAAATCCATACTTGCTCTTGCACGACCTAGTGCTCTAAAAGGAAAAGACCCTACTTTGTATTTTGCTCCTGATTCTTTTAATTGTTCTTCTGTCTTACCTACTCCGGCAACTTCCGGCCATGTATAAACTACTCCCGGAATTAAGTTATAATCAATATGTGGTTTCTGTCCGGCTAATTGCTCTGCAACTAAAACGCCTTCTTCCTCTGCTTTGTGTGCCAACATAGCTCCGGCAACTACATCTCCTATCGCATAGATATTCGCTACGTTTGTTTGCAAATGATTATTGGTTTTGATTCTACCTCTTTCATCGGTCTCTATCCCTGCTTTTTCCAACCCTAATCCATCTGTATATGCACTTCTACCAACAGCGACTAAGACATAATCTCCGTCAAACGTCAATTCCTCTCCTTTTTTATTTTCTGCTTTTACAGTTACGCTATTTCCTCCGTTCGTCACTTCTGTAACTTTTGTTGAGGTATGGAATTTCATTCCTTGTTTTTTCAACACTTTGGTCAATTCTTTTGATAATGCACCATCCATTCCCGGAATGATTCTGTCCATGTATTCTACTACTGTAACTTCTGAACCTAATCGTAAATAAACGGATCCTAATTCTAGACCTATAACTCCTCCTCCAATTACAACAAGATGTTTAGGGATTTCCTTTAATTCTAGTGCTTCTGTAGAAGTTATGATTCGTTCTTTATCTGTTTTGGCAAATGGTAATTCGGTTGAATATGAACCAGTTGCTATGATAATATTTTTAGCTTCGATTTCTTCTGTAGAACCATCTTCTTTTGTTACAATAATATGAGTTGAATCTTTCAATGAGCCTGTTCCTTTCAAGACTTCTATATTATTTTTCCCCATTAAATAGTCGATTCCTTTTACATTGGCATCAACTACTTCGGCTTTACGCTGAATCATTTGAGAAAAGTTAACTTTTGGTTTTTCTAAGTCTATTCCGTGTGCTTCAAAGTTATGTACAGCATTGTGGTAATGCTCTGAGGAATCTAGCAATGCTTTTGATGGAATACAGCCTACATTTAGACAAGTTCCTCCTAGATTGGATTTTTCTATAATTGCCGTTTTAAAACCTAGTTGAGCACAACGAATTGCAGCTACGTATCCACCAGGACCTGCTCCAATTACAGTTACATCAAATGAATTCATGTTTATTTTTTTTTATTTGATAAAAATTGAAAGTACAAAATTAGTGATTTATCTGAGTATAATTTCATATAAAAAGCTAAAATTCCCAATCTGATACGCAACCATTTTCTATTAAATTCATCTATTGGCTAACCAAAGAATAAATTAAAATGATTTTGAGCTTAAGGAAAGTAACAACAATTGTCTCAATCTTAATTACTAGTATATTTATAACTTCTTGTTTAGGAAGTGATGATGATGGTGCTTCTACAACTCAGAATTTGGGTTATTTGACAATTCTAAATGCTTCTCCTGATTCAGATGGATTAAAGTTTTATTCAAATGGTGAAGTTCTAAATTCGGCTCCTTTAAACTATAATTTTCTATTTGGAGTTTATGAACCTGTTGGAGAAAAGTCAATTACCGTTCGGTCAGGTGACTCTGAAGATTTAACCACTCTAGACTTAAATGTAGAATTAGCTCAATCTTATAGTGTTTATGCCATAAATAAGTTTGAAAATTTGGAATTAGTCGCTTACAATGATAATTTTAATATTCCTTCTCTTGATAAATCTATGATTCGATTTATTCAACTTTCTCATAATATACCAGAAGTAAAGGTGGTCTTAGAACACAATAGTAGTTCAACCGATGTAGGTTCTTTTCAATTTAAACAAGCCTCATCTTTTATAGATGTAAATTCCGGTAATAGCATGAATGTACATTTAATTGATGTAGAAACAAATGATACTATTTTCACTAAAAAAGGTATTAATTTATCATCTAGAAAGGCATATACCATTGTTAGTGAAGGATTTTACGATTCCGTTGATGAGGGTTTAGATATAGACATTCAAGTTATAACTCATTAAAAAAATAAGGTTAACACATTTTTCATTTACATTTTACTTACTAAATAAAATTCCCAAAAACAGGTTTTATTGTTCTTGGGAATTTTAATTTTATACGGTAAAAAATATATCAGTACTGAACGTAGTCAACATTCATTTCTGATGCTAATTTTTTGTAATAACCTGAGTCCAATTTTTCACGAACGGCATCAAAAGCATTTAGTGTAAACTCTATATCTTCATCTGTGTGTGCTGCTGTCGGGATGATTCGGAATATGATGGTTCCTTTTGGAATTACAGGATATACTACCACCGAAACAAAGATACCATGATTTTCACGTAAATCTTTTGCCATTACAGTTGCTTCTATTGGGCTACCTTCTAAAATGATTGGTGTTACGGGTGTATTTGTCAAACCTAAGTTAAAGTTTCTTTTTTTCAATCCGGCTTGGATTTTATTTACATTTTCCCATAATTTATTTTTTAGTTCAGGTTTATTTCTTAGTAATTCTAGACGTTTTAATCCACCTATTACCATTGGCATTGGCAATGATTTTGCAAATATTTGCGAACGTAAATTATACTGTAAATAACGAACTACGTCTTTGTTTCCAGAGAAAAATGCTCCAATTCCTGCCATTGACTTTGCGAAAGTAGAGAAATAAACATCTATTTGGTCTTGTATTCCTTGCTCTTCTCCTGCTCCTGCTCCTGTTTTCCCAAGTGTTCCAAATCCGTGTGCATCATCTACTAATAATCGAAAATCAAATTCTTTCTTCAGTTCACAGATTTCTTTTAGTTTTCCTTGCTCTGCCATCATTCCAAAAACCCCCTCGGTAATGACTAAGATTCCACCTCCGGTTTCTTTTGTAATTTTAGTTGCACGAGCTAAGTTTTTACGTAAACTGTCTATATCGTTGTGTTGGAATGTAAATCTTTTTCCAAAATGTAAACGCACTCCGTCCACAATACATGCGTGACATTCTATATCATAAACAATTACATCATTTTTTGAAACCAATGCGTCTATGGCTGAAACCATTCCTTGGTAGCCAAAATTTAATAAATAAGCTGATTCATGTCCTACAAAATCAGCTAATTCACGCTCTAATTGTGCATGGTATTTGGTCTGCCCTGTCATGGCTCTAGCTCCCATAGGGTAAGCCATTCCAAATTCTGCTGCTGCATCTGCATCTGCTTTGCGAACTTCAGGGTGATTTGCTAGTCCTAAATAGTTATTTAAACTCCATACTACAACCTCTTTTCCTTTGAATTTCATTCGGGGTCCTAATTCTCCCTCTAGTTCCGGAAAAATAAAATATCCTTCCCCATAGTCTGCAAATTGTCCTAATGGTCCGGGGTTCTTTTTAATTCTTTCAAATATATCCATATGAATTATCTTTCTCTAGTTTGATCTATTTTTCAAATATAAGAAATGCTCCACAATAAAATTGGGAGCATTTGATTTTATGCTGTTAAATTCTAATTGACATTATTATTTCACATATTGAATCGTAGCATTGGATTCCAGTCCGTTTAGGCGACTGTTTGTAAATCCTTGCTCTTTCATCCATTCATCACTAAATACTTTTGTGATATAGCGTGAACCGTGATCTGGGAAGATTAGTACTACGTGGTCACTTTCTTTAAATTCATCTGCTAATTGTTTATAAGCCTGAACAACTGCTCCACATGTATAGCCCCCCATAATTCCTTCTTTCAAAGCAATTTCCCGAGTTCTATAGGCACTTTCTTCATCACTTACTTTTACAAATTTATCTATGATTTTGAAATCTGTAGCTTCCGGCACTAAATTTTTACCCAATCCTTCAATTCTGTAAGGATAAATTTCGTTTTTATCTACCTCTCCTGTTTCATGGTATTTTTTTAGAATAGACCCGTAGGCATCTACTCCTATAATTTTAATCTCAGGGTTTTGCTCTTTCAGATACTTTGCACTTCCAGAAAGCGTTCCTCCTGTTCCACAGCATGCTATCAGGTGTGTAACTTTCCCTTCGGTTTGTCTCCAAATCTCTGGTCCTGTTGTGAGATAGTGTGCTTCAATATTTTTTAAGTTAAAATATTGATTGATATAAATCGAATTAGGTGTTTCGGCTGCTATTTTTTTTGCAACTTCATAATAAGAACGTGGATCATCTGCCGGTACATTTGCCGGACAGATAAAGACCTTTGCTCCTAGTGCTTTTAGGTAGGCTATCTTCTCATCTTTAGTTTTATCAGATACTGCTAAGATACATTTATACCCTTTTACAATGCTTACCATTGCCACACTAAAACCTGTGTTACCTGATGTAGTTTCTACAATGGTTGCACCTGGTTTTATTAAACCTTTTCGTTCTGCCTCTTCTATAATATGAAGGGCTATTCGGTCTTTGGTTGAGTGTCCCGGGTTGTAACTTTCCAACTTAGCGTAAACCTCACCTGGAATTTCTTGACCTATTTTGTTTAGTTTCACAATTGGTGAGTCACCAATTAATTCTAAAACATTATTATAAGTTCCAGTCATTACATTTAGTTCTTTACTTACAATCGGCAAATTTAAGAATTTTTATCTAATTACCGATTTTTCATTTAATGATTATCAACAGTTTTCTCACACACTTCATACATCTACAATCTAAATCTTTCTTGTAATTCGTTTGTAATGTGCTATTTCTGATATATATGTCTTAATATTTGTTTTTCTTCTTCGGTTAATATCTTTTTTCTCCGTTCCATCATTTTACTCGCTGCTTCAAAGCTTTTATCTAATTCAAACTGTTTTGAGTCTGCTGCTCCACCCCATGCAAACGAAGGTATAAATTTTGGTGGAAAGCCAGAGTCAAATACATTTGCAGAAATACCAACTACCGTACCAGTATTGAATTGTGTGTTGATTGCCGATTTGGAATAGTCCCCCATCATTAATCCACAAAATTGTAACCCACTATTGATGTACGCTTCTGATGTATAGTCCCAAAGTTTAATTTCGGAATAATTATTTTTTAAATTAGAATTATTGGTATCTGCTCCTAGGTTACACCACTCTCCTATCACCGAATTTCCTAAAAAACCCTCGTGTCCTTTGTTGGAATACCCCATCAAAATAGAGTTATTTACCTCTCCTCCTACTTTACAGTGTGGGCCAATGGTTGTTCCCGGATATATTTTACTTCCCATATGGAGCTTAGAATGCTCACACATAACAAAACTTCCGCGCACTAAACTTCCCTCCATTATTTCTGCTTCCTTTCCTATATATATAGGTCCATTTTTAGCATTCAGCACCGCGTATTCTACTGCTGCACCCTCTTCTATAAATATTTGAGATGGGTTGATGATTCCATTGGTTTCAGAAATGGGTTGAGATATCCTTCCTTTTGTCAATAATTGAAAATCAAAAAGAATGGTATGAAAGTTATACTGAAACAAATCCCATAACTTTCTAATCTGAATGTATTCTTTTTCTAATTCTACTTTTTGTTGAAACTGATTTTTGTTAAAATCTTCTGCATCACAATAAGCTGCAACTAAACTCCCTCCTTTTGACCATAAACTATCACCTACTTTCAAATTCTGAATGGCTTCTACAAGATACAAATCTGGAAAAATAGAAGGATTTAGAAATAAATTTTGATTTTCTATACGAATCGGATATTTTGAAACTAAATAATCTTGTGTCAAATGACTATACGTTCCTCCTAATAATTTCTCCCATCTCTCCCGAAAGGTAAAAGCTCCCATCCTGAGTTCAGATAGTGGTTTTGTAAGTGTAAATGGACGTAGGTTACCCCACTCTTCTCCGTCAAAAAAGATGATATTCATCTCAGTAATTTTACTGCAAATTTAAACTTTATTTTAAGGAGAAACAGAAGTTACGAATAATTTAAACCGAAAAGTTAACTTTGCCATATGAAACAAACTCCTATACTTTTTGAAAATATTTTTGATTCCCTAAATACACTAATTGAGACCCAAAAGGAGGAAACTATTTTCATTCTCGTTGATGAAAATACACATAAACATTGTTTGTCTCTACTCTTATCTGAAATAAAAACTAGCCGTGTAGTTGAAATCATTGAAATTCCAGCAGGAGAAGAAAATAAATCTTTGGAAATTACACAACAAGTTTGGGCTACAATGTCTGAACTTGGAGGAAATAGAAACGGGCTTCTCATCAATTTAGGTGGTGGTATGGTTACTGATTTGGGAGGTTTTATAGCTTCTACATTCAAGAGAGGAATCAAATACATCAACATCCCTACTAGTTTATTGGCTATAGTTGATGCTTCTGTTGGTGGGAAAACAGGAATTGACCTCAACGGAGTAAAAAACTTAATCGGAACTTTTTCCATGCCAGAATTGACATTAATTTATCCCTCTTTTTTAAAAACTTTACCCCAACGAGAATTAAAATCTGGTTTAGCCGAAATGTTCAAACACGGACTCATTCAAAGTTACTCACATTGGGATAATTTAATTCATTTAAATAATTACAACTCTGAATCAATACTGGATTTAATCCAAGAATCTATCCATATAAAATTAAAAATCATAGAAACAGACCCCTATGAAACAGGACTACGCAAAAGTTTGAATTTTGGACACACGATAGGACATGCAATAGAAAGTGAATATTTAACATCTGAAAATCCTTTTTTACATGGTGAAGCAGTTGTTATAGGAATGCTCGTAGAGTCTATATTAAGTTATGAAAATGAACTCATTACGAAAGTAGAATTAGACACTATTTTCAGTAATCTTGTTAAGGTATTTGGACAATTTGAAATTCCAAGTGACAAAATACCTAATTTACTTAATTGGATGAAATTTGACAAGAAAAATGAACATTCTAAAATCAATTTCAGTTTACTAAACGGTATAGGAAATTGCCAGTACAACATATTTTTATCAGAAACTCAAATTAGTGAAGGAATCCTACTTTACAATCAAAAACTAGACAGCTTGACATAGAAGCTGGACGGCACATTATTTGGTATAAACAATAAAAATAAATTACATGAAAACTATAATAGCGTTAGGGACTATTTTAATTTTCGCCAGTTGCACAAACATTCAAATGAAAGATTCTACAAAAATGGAAAATCTAACAAACAAAGCATTCAATATTCAAAAATCTGAAGAACAATGGAAAAAGGAGCTTACCCCTGAGCAGTATCATGTACTTCGAGAAGCCGGTACAGAACGTCCATTTTCAGGACAATACAACTTGCATTTTGAGAAAGGAACATACAATTGTGCAGCCTGCGGAGAATCTTTATTTACCTCAGAGTCAAAATTTGATGGGCATTGCGGTTGGCCTAGTTTCGATCAAGAATTAGAAAAAGGAAAGATTTTGGAACAAACTGATAAATCTCATGGAATGGTTCGAACAGAAATTCTTTGTGGAAATTGTGGAAGTCATTTAGGACATATTTTTGATGATGGTCCTACAGAAACCGGACTCCGGTATTGTGTAAATTCGCTTTCATTAGGGTTTGAAGAAGATTCTGTAAAATAGATTCAATTCGGTTACCTTTGCACCCATGAATTCAAATCAAAAAAATATTCGACTAGGGTTACTGTTAGCCACTATTACCCTACTCTTATTTTTCGGGCTATTCATCGTTTTTTCTATACAAGGTAAAATGAGTGAAGCAGATTATTTCAACTATTCTGCATTAGCCAATTGCTTTGTGATGCCTGCTTTGTATGCCGGTTTTGGACTTTATAGCTCCTATTCATCTGCCAAAATTCAACCACTTACATTTACACAGGCATGGAAACTTACTTTTTCTCCCATGTTCATTGGCGGACTGCTCAGTTTAGGTATTATTTTCATTTTTTTCAATACTGCAGGAAGTTGGGCAGAAGACAGTTTACAACGTGGTTGGTATGAATTGATGACGGCAAATCCAAATCCGGAGTTCATGGAGAAAAATGGAGAATTTGTTACCGGCATGACTGATTTGAGTATCAATATGTTTACTTGGAAAGTTTTCTTATTGTCATTTTCGGCAATTCTCTTTTTTTACTTTTTGATTTCGAGTATCTTCGCAATATTCTTAAAAAACAGACGCGTCTGATGCAATTATCTGTGATAATCCCTTTGCTCAACGAGCAGGACTCTTTGGAGGAACTTTTTCAAAGAATCAAAAAGGTATGCAATCAACATAATTTTGACTATGAAGTTATTTTTATAGATGATGGCAGTACTGACCTTTCTTGGGAAAGGATAGAAGATATGGCAACAAACAATTCTGAAATCAAAGGAATTCGTTTTCGGAAAAATTATGGAAAATCTCAAGCCCTAATGGCAGGGTTTAAAGAGGCAAAAGGCAAAACCGTCATCACTATGGATGCAGATTTGCAAGATTTCCCCGAAGAAATTTCTGAAATGTACCAAACGCTTGTCAATAATAATGCAGATATAGTTTCCGGTTGGAAACAAAACAGGCAAGACCCTAAACTCACCAAAAATTTACCTTCAAAACTCTTCAATTCCATAGCTCGAAAAGTTTCTAAACTCGAATTGCATGACTTTAACTGTGGTTTAAAAGCCTACCGAAACGAAGTAGTAAAAGAACTAGAGTTACACGGTGATATGCACCGTTACATCCCTGTTTTATCCAAAAATATAGGATTTGAAAATATTATAGAAAAGAAAGTACAGCATACTGCGAGAAAACATGGAAAATCAAAATATGGAAGTCGCCGGTTTATTAACGGTTTTTTGGACTTAATTACACTTTCTTTCTTAGCTCGGTTTGGTAACAAACCTATGCACTTGTTTGGGGCTATCGGCACACTTATGTTTATCATCGGTTTTTTGGCAACACTGTATTTGGGCATAGATAAACTGTACAAAGTTTATATCTTGGAACAAGATGCGAGATTAGTCACAGATAATCCTATTTTTTACATTGCACTTGTAGCAATGATTTTGGGCACACAACTATTTCTAGCCGGATTTTTGGGTGAAATACTTGTTCGTTCTCAGAAAAATAAAACAGAGTATGAAATCAAGAAAAAATTAAACCTAAATTCCAAACCTAATTTTATACACAATTAATCGAAATTTAAACTATGAAAAAATACATCACACTATTATCTATCCCTTTTATTTTTGCGTCTTGTAGTTCAGGAATAGAGGGAGAAGGAACTGCAAATCAGGAAAAAGAATTTGCCGTAGATTTATTTACAACAATTGATGCTAAATGCAATTGTGACATAACGCTCATTCCAAGCGAAGAGAATAAAGTTATTGTAGAATCTCATCAAAATCTCATTGATAATTTAGAAATAAAATCTTCAGGTTCAGATTTGGTCATTAAAGAAAAAGAGAATGTTGTAAAATACTCGCTTTACAATGTAAACATTTACATCAATCCCAATTTAGAAGAAATCGAATTGTACAATCAATCTAAGTTAAAGATATCCGGTACGCTAAAGTCCGACAAAATAAAAATAGAAGCCAATGACCAATCCAAGATAGAGCAATCCTTTTTAGAAATCAAGGATTTAAAGCTCAACCTTTCCGACCAAACTTTCACAGATTTATCAGGAACTGTCATAAATCTGGATTTAAAAGCAACCGATCAATCCAAGGCTGAATTACAAAATCTACAAACTGTAGAAATTGATTTCAACGCACAAGACAACACCACACTTACACTCTATGCCATGAAAGATTTGTCTGGAACTGCCTCTGATAATGCGCAAATTTCCTACAAAGGAGACCCAAACAAAGATACAACTGAAAAAGACCGTGCTTTAATTAATCAAATACAATAAATTCCCACCTCATGAGTACAGCAATGGACAGAGCCAAAGTTTGGCTCGGTAAACAATATGATGAAGATACACAAGCTGAAGTTCAAAAGCTAATTAACTCAGACCCGGTAATGCTAGAAGACGCTTTTTACCGTGATTTAGAATTTGGAACCGGAGGTATGCGAGGCATCATGGGCATAGGAACAAACCGCATCAACAAATATACACTTGGAGCAGCTACACAAGGTTTAGCAAACTACCTCAAACAACAATTTCCTGACAAAGAAAAATCAGTAGCCATCGCTTATGATGTTCGAAATAATTCAGATTTATTTGCTCGCATTGTAGCTGATATTCTTACAGGAAATGCTATAAAAGTTTATCTATTTGAAAGTTTTCGACCGACACCTGAACTTTCCTTTGCCGTTCGGCATTTAAAATGTGACGCAGGGATTGTACTTACAGCTTCCCACAACCCACCGGAATATAACGGATACAAAGTTTATTGGAACGATGGGGGGCAAATTGTTCCACCACACGACAAAGCTATCATAGAAAATGTAGCAAAAGTTCAACCTACAGAAATTCTGTTTAATGGAAATGACCGATTGCTAAACGTTATAGGAAAAGAAATAGATAACGAATTTATAAAAGCCTCTGTTTCAAACATTGGCTATACCAACAAAGGAAAAAATGATTTAAAAATCGTCTTCACATCCATCCATGGTACATCCATAGCCACTATTCCTGATGCACTGAAAGCTGCTGGTTTCACCGATGTTCATATCGTAGAGGAACAAGCCATTCCGAGTGGTAATTTCCCAACCGTAAAATCACCCAACCCTGAAGAACCTGCTGCACTAAAAATGGCAACAGATTTGGCTGACAAAATTGGAGCTGATATCGTTATCGGAACTGACCCTGATGCAGATCGTTTAGGAATTGCTGTTCGTGATTTAGATGGAAATTTAACTCTATTAAATGGAAATCAAACCAATACCGTTTTGGTAGATTATCTGCTTAGTCAAAGACAAAACAATGGAATAGATGGAACTGAATTTATAGGTTCTACCATAGTTACATCAGATATTTTTTATCAAATAGCAAAATACTATAATATAGAATGTAAAGTCGGGCTTACCGGATTCAAATGGATTGCCGACATGATTCGAAAAGCCGAAGGTAAACAAAAATTTATTGGTGGCGGCGAGGAAAGTTTTGGGTTTATGGTAGGCGACTTTGTACGTGATAAAGACTCAGTTACCTCTACCCTACTTGCTTGTGAAATTGCAGCTAATGCTAAAGCCTATAAGAGTAGCTTTTTTGAAGAATTACTAAACATTTACACAAAAACTTCATTCTATTTGGAAGATTTAATTTCCATTACAAAAAAAGGAAAAGACGGTGCTGAAGAAATTAGTAAGATGATGAGTGATTTTCGTCAAAATCCACCAAAATCGTTTGATGGTTCAGAAGTTATTCGTTTAGATGATTACCAAACTTCTATCAGTAAAAATTTGCTTACAGGAACGGAAACAAATATTGACATTCCTAAATCTAACGTTTTGATTTTCTATACGAAAGATGGAAGTAAGATTGCAGCCCGTCCTTCAGGTACAGAACCTAAAATTAAATTTTATTTTTCAGTGAAAACCAATTTAAATAAAATTGGTGATTTCAAGGAGAAAAAAAGTGAATTAGTTGCAAAACTAGAACGACTAAAAAATGTATTTAATTAAAAAATATAGCCCTAGTTATTAGGGCTATTTTGCATATTTTAAAATCAACACATGAAAATATTAGCCTATCCTTTGTCTGCCCTGTATTATATTTTCTTTGGATTGACTTTGGTAATCATGCACATTGTTCAGTGGCTTTGCTTCAATCTTGGTGGCTATAAACCCCATCATGCTTCCGTAAAAATCATGAATTTTTTACTAATCGGCTGTACAAAACTACTTGGAACTACCCACAAATTCAAAGGCAGAAAACTATTACCAAAAAATACACCCATTATTTTTGTAAGCAATCACCAAAGTGTATTTGACATTTCTCCCACAGAGTGGTATTTAAGTGATTTTCATCCAAAGTTCATCAGTAAAATAGAATTAGGAAAAGGAATACCAAGCGTTTCCTATAATTTACAACACGGAGGCTCTGTTTTGATTGACCGAAAAGATCCCCGACAAGCACTACCAGAAATCAAAAAACTGTCACAATACATAGAAAAACACAATCGCTCAGCAATCATATTTCCCGAAGGAACTCGAAGCCGAGACGGAAAACTGAAGTACTTCCGAGACAGCGGTTTGAAGATGTTGTTAAAATTTGCTCCATCTGCTCTAATTGTTCCCATTACAATTAATAATTCATGGAAAATTGTAAAAAACGGTTCTTTTCCTCTATCTTTGGGTATTCCATTTTCTGTAGAAATTCATGCTCCTTTAAACCCAAAGGAATTTGAATTTGAAGTATTAATGGAAGAAATTCAAAAAAGTATCCGTTCAACACTAAAAAATTAATAAAATGGACGTAAAAGAAAATGTACGATTGGAGGTGATGCAATTCATTGACAAAGATGTGGATGAATTTGTAGATAAATTTCTCATAAGTCCTGAAAAAATTTGGCAACCTACAGATTTTCTTCCCAATTCCCAGTCAGAAGGATTTTATGATGAAATTCAGGAATTACGTGAGTTAGCAAAAGATTTACCCTATGATTTTTGGGTAACGCTAATCGGCGATACTATCACAGAAGAAGCCTTACCTACATATGAATCTTGGGTGATGGAAATTGAAGGAGTCAAAAACGAAGAAAGAAATGGATGGTCAAAATGGTTTAGAGCTTGGACAGCCGAAGAAAATCGACACGGTGATGTTTTAAACAAATATTTGTACCTATCCGGTAGGATCAATATGCGAGAAGTAGAAATCACCACACAATATTTAATCTCAGATGGATTTGATATCGGAACGAGCAATGACCCTTATAAAAACTTTGTTTACACAAGTTTCCAGGAATTAGCTACTTACATTTCACACAATCGTGTTTCTGAAATTGCAAAAAAAGCAGGTGCTTTTAAACTCGCAAGAATGTGCAAAGTAATTGCCTGAGACGAACTGCGTCACCATCTAGCTTATACTGAATTTGTAAAACGGATTTTTATAGTTGATCCAAGTGAAATGATGTTAGCATTTGTTCATATGTTGAAGTTAAAAATTACCATGCCTGCTCACTATTTACGTGAGTCTGGTGAGGAAATAGGAAACGCTTTTGAGATTTTTTCCGACTCTGCACAGCGAATTGGTGTTTATACCTCACTGGATTATGTGGACATCATCCGAAAACTTATAAAAATTTGGGACATAGATAAAGTTGAAAATCTTAATGAAAAAGGAGAAAAAGCACGTGACTATATAATGAATTTACCAGATCGTCTAGAAAGAATTGCCCATAGGATTGTCATTCCCAAAGAATCACCTCGACTAAAATGGATTAATCCTCTATAACCAAAAAATATTTTTTTCATGAATTTAAACAATTACCTTTCAAAAGGAATTTCATATCCGGAGTATCTCAAAAAAATTAAAATTCAAGCAGACGAACTGGAAAAAGCAGGTGACCCAAATGATAAAGTCCAATACTATACACTAAATCTTCGCCGTGTAGAAAGACTTGATAAATCATTTGAATTAAATGTAGAACAAAAAGTAGCATTAGAACATTTAAGCACTAATTTCAAACTACTCGTTATTACAGAAGGTTGGTGTGGTGACGCTGCGCAAAGTATGCCGATAATCAATGCAGTAATGAACTTCATCGGAATAGAACAAAAAATCATTTTCCGTGATGAAAATGATGAACTCATGGATAATTATCTCACAAATGGTACTAAGTCTATTCCTATCTATGTAGGCGTGGATAGCAACGGAAATGAATTGTTCCGGTATGGTCCCCGACCAAAAGAGGGAATGAAAATGCTTAAAATGTACAAAGACAATCCTGAATATACCGCCGACGAATTTCATAAAGACCTACAAGTTTGGTACAACAAAGACCATGGAGCATCAATTGTAAATGAATTGTTGGAATTAATTCCACACTAAAACCCATTTTGCTTCTTATCATTTGGTAATGGACAGCTATTGAATCTGATTTAATTTTGTATCATAAAAATAAGAGATCAAAATGAAAACTAGAACAGTAGAATTAGTAGCAAGTCCAAAAACTCCACATTTTGTAGGAGATGGATTTAGGGTTCACAACTTCATTCCAAGTGGATTTCGGCTAGATATGCAACGAATGGATCCGTTCATTATGTTGGATTATAATTCAAAATACTCTTTTCCACCAACTGATACGCCAAAAGGAGTTGGTGTTCATCCACACCGTGGATTTGAAACAGTTACCATTGCCTACAAAGGCAAAGTTGCCCACCATGATAGTAGTGGCGGGGGTGGTGTAATTGGTGAAGGAGACATCCAGTGGATGACAGCAGCAAGTGGTGTTTTACACAAAGAATACCACGAAGAAGAATGGAGTAAAACCGGCGGTGAATTTCAAATGGTTCAATTATGGGTAAATCTTCCTTCTAAAGACAAAATGAGTTCACCAAAATACCAAGCAATTAAAAACGAAACAATTAATCGGTATAAGATAGATGATAATGGAAGTGAAATAGAAGTAATCGCTGGTGAGTATAATGGCGTAAAAGGAAATGCCAACACTTTCTCTCCCATATATATGCTAAATGCAAAATTGAAAAAAGGAGTTGAAATCGACTTGAATTTCCCCACCAACTATAACACTACGCTATTGGTTATCGAAGGTTCTATAATCGTAAATGGAGAGGAAACCGCACCAACTGATCATTTGGTTTTGATGGCAAATGATGGTGAACATTTCAAAATAGAAGCAACTGAAAACACCATAGTTCTCATCCTAAGCGGTGAACCTTTAAATGAGCCTATTGCTGCACACGGTCCGTTTGTAATGAATACTCAAGAAGAATTGGTACAAGCATTTGAAGATTTTAACCATGGAAAATTTGGCTATTTAGAAGACTAAAGCATTTAGACAGTTACTACTTGTAGCTGTCTTTTTTATTTTTTAAATTTATTGAAATAAAATAAGTCATTAACCTATGAAGATAGAATTTGAGACAATTCCTCTAGTTAAAAATGAGGAAAAGAAACGATTTGAAATAGAAATTGAAGGACATTATGCCTTTATCAATTACGGTGAAAGCACCTCTCAAATTGCCTTAGTACATACTGAAACCGAACCTGAACTAGCCGGAAAAGGAGCTGCTTCGGCAGTAGTAGAAAAAACATTGAATTACATTGAAAAAAATGGAAAGAAATTACTCCCCTTTTGTCCCTATGTTTTTGCTTACATTAAAAAACATCCGGAGTGGAAACGAATTGTTGATCCACGATTTGGAGCATACGATCAACTTTAATTAAAAAAAATAATACCATGTCAAACATCCAATTAATTATAGAAGAACGAGCCGCCGATATTGGGAATTTCTTAGTCGGACGTTTATTACCCTTTCGGCAAAAAAGAACCGTTGGACCTTTTGTTTTCATTGATCACATGGGGCCGGTACAGTTAAAGGATTATCAAAATTTAGATGTTCCTCCTCACCCTCACATTGGACTTTCTACACTTACCTATTTATTTGAAGGAGCTATTTTCCATCGTGATAGTTTAGGCTCTGCTATAGAGATTCAGCCAGGTGCAGTAAACTGGATGACTGCCGGAAAGGGTGTAGTTCACTCCGAACGGACTCCCGAATATTTACGACAATCGGAAAAGAGTTTACATGGTTTACAAATTTGGGTAGGGCTTCCAAAACATTTAGAACAAAGTGAGCCTTCTTTCCACCATATAGAAGCTCAAGACATCCCACAGTGGGAACAAAGTGGAGTCCAAATAAAATTAATTGCCGGTGAGGCTTTCGGTAGAAAGTCACCTGTTCCGGTACATAGTCCTTTGTATTATTTAGAAATAAAAAGTAAAACACCCCAAAAGGTAAAAATTGGTGATGATTTATTTGGTGAAAGTGCTTTGTATATCTTAGAAGGTGAAATAAAAAGTGATGGACATACATACGGATCCCGCCAAATTCTAATTGCCAAAGACAGTAAACTTTGTGAATTTGAAATTGGATCTGATACAACCGTCTATATCTTTGGTGGTGAACCTTTTCCCGAAGAGCGATTCATTCACTGGAATTTTGTAAACTCTGATAAATCCGTTTTAGAAAAAGCAAAGGAAAATTGGAAAAATCAAAATTTAGAGGCTTTTCCAAAAGTACCGGGTGATGAAAAGGAATTTGTACCTTTACCTCAATCTAAAATAATATAACCATTTGATAGATGAAAATTGTAGCATTTGCCGGGAGTAATTCTTCCACTTCTAGAAATAAACAATTAGTAGAATTTGTTTTACAGTATTTTCAAGATTGTGAAATCAACTTACTTGATTTAAATGAATATGAAATGCCTATTTTTTCTGTAGATCGGGAAAAGTCAGGATACCCCAAAGAAGCACAACTTTTCTTGGAACAAATTTCTAAAAGTGATATCATCATTTGTTCTATGGCCGAACACAACAAAACATATTCGGTTGCTTTCAAGAATATTTTTGACTGGTGTTCACGAATACAGTTAACGGTTTTTCAAGATAAACCTATGTTTCTGATGAGTACTTCACCTGGTGGATTTGGTGGAGGAAATGTGATGAATGTAGCAAAAACATTCTTTCCTCGGTTTGGTGCAGACATTAAACAAACTTTTTCATTACCTAAATTCGATGAAAATTTTAATAAAATAGATGGAATTACCGAACCTGAATTATTAAAAGAGTTAGAAGAGAAAATCCAATTATTTAACGTAGAGGTAAAATAGAATTATATTTTTTAGCCAAAAATTAAACTAATTTGTTTTAGTTTATTTAATTATACTTCATAAATTTAGCCTATAAATATTTCTCTCTCTACTATGAACAGTCTAAATTGGCAATTAACTCCACCTCCCGATTTTTATAAAAATTTACATCAGGTACTTCCTTCAAGACTTGAGGAAAATAAACTTATATTATCTCCTGAATTGGGGAGTGGTAGTTTAACATTTATTCAAGCTCAAAATGAACTTTGGACACAGCAAATTGAGTTCAAAACATTTGAAAACCTAGAACTCAGACGTATTCCCAACAAAAAGAATGATTTTTTTATTATTGATTTTTATTTATCAAATTCTGTAATCATACGAGAGTCAGATGGTAAAGTATACAAACTAGGCATTCAAAATATCAGTCTTTTTTTGACTTCTTCAACCTCAAATGCTCTTCTAAAAATTCCAGCTCATCAAGAAGTTCGTGTTTTCAATATTATTTTCACAAGAGATTGGCTATTTAAAAATGTTTTAACCGACCACCCAAATCTGATTGATTTCTTCTCTAATGACAGTCCTATTTATGTTTCTGAAAATTTAGACCATAAACTATGTGAAATTTTAAATCGTGTTGATTTTGAAAAAAACAGTAAACTGACATCAATACGAAATGTGCTTCAAATCATTGATTATCTGTTTAATCGTGTAAAGTGTCGTGAAAAATTATATGAGGAAAACATTCACCTACATCCAGAAGATTTGGATAATTTACTGAAAGTAAATGAATATTTAGATGCTCACATTCATGATGAGATACGACTAGAAAAATTAGCAAATATGGCTGGTATGAGTTTATCTAAATTTAAACGGCTTTATAAACAACTGTTTGGTACTACTCCCTATCAATATTATCTAGCAAATAAAATGGAAAAATCCATGGAACTAATTAAAAAAAATATTTACTCTATATCTGAAATTGGTTTTTTGATGGGATACTCTAATTTAAGTCAGTTTTCAAAGGCATTTAAGAACCATTTCGGTATTCTACCTAGTGAAGTAAATATTTAATTTTTCAATTTCTTAACAATTATATTTCATTTAGGAATAATTCTTGAATCTAAACAACTTTCTTTTTTTAAATTAAACTATTTTTATACAATGAAAATATATACTATAACCTTAGCCATAATCACACTATTATCAATACAATCTTGTAGTACAAATAAAATGAATACTGACGAAACTACTTTTTGGGTAGCTGGTTATAAAGTAGAAACCCCAAATGGAGCAGGTTTTTCAGAAAACTTTATTATAAATAAAAGTACAGACTACACGCAAGGAAACTGGGAGTTTTTCTATACATCCATTGATGGTTTTGTGTTTGAAGATGGAATCATGAAACAAATCCAAGTGAAACAAACAATTTTAGATAAGTCACAAGTACCGGCTGATGCTTCTACAATTCAATATACACTTATAAAAGAAATACATAAAGTACAAGATAATAGATCCTTACTAAACGATAATTGGGTTTTAACTAAAATTAACGGTAAACCTATTGATGAGAAAATTGAACTACCCACTTTAAAAATTGACTTAGCTAAAATGCAAGCTACCGGAAACGATGGTTGTAATCGGTATTTTGGAGGTATTACTAAACTTACTCATTCAGAAATTGAATTTGCAAAGATGGGCTCAACTAAAATGGCATGTATCAAAGAAGATGTAGCATATATCTACTACCAAATGCTCCAAAGCGCTACTCAATTCGAAGTATCTGAAAATCAATTAGAACTACTTGATTCAAGGGGTAATTCCATAGGTTTATTTATCAAAGAAGAAACAATGTAATTTAATTATACCACTTATTTTATTACTGAAAGAAACGTTCAATTGAATTGAACGTTTTTTTATTTTGAACTTTTTGGGGTATTAATTCGGCTTTTTGGGATAATAGACTACTTACCAAGTATCTAACTTTGTTTTCACAAAATCAATAAAAATCTAACCTCAAAAAATATAATATGAAAGTTTATGAGTTGGCAAATAGACGATATGCTACAAAAAAATACGATACATCTAAAAAAATCCCTCAGGAGAAAGTAGATGAACTAAAGGAGGTGCTACGGCTTACTCCTTCTTCTATCAATATTCAGCCTTGGCAATTTACCTTTGTACAAAATCCTGACATTAAGTCTAAATTAGCACAGGTTTCGCTTTATAATAAAGAGAAAATTAATCAAGCTGATCTTTTAATTGTGTTTAGTTACGCAGACAATTTAAAAGCATTCCAAAAAATAGTTGACACACAATTACCTACCACATTAAGTAACTGGTATAATGAAGCTAAAAAGACAATAAGTGATGAAGAAATAAAGAGTTGGTTCATACGACAAGTTTATATAGCATTGGGTATAGCTATCAGTACGTCTGTTGCACTAGAATTAGATTCTACACCTATGGAAGGTATAGAGCCGGATAAATACAAAGAAATACTAAGTATAAATGACTACCAGCCCATCTGTGCCTTAGCAGTAGGGTACAGAAATGATAGTGACCATAATCAACCGAAAATTACCCCTAAGTCAAGAAGACCATACAATGATGTGATTATTTCAATATAAACAAAAGACAATTTAAAATAGACAAAAACAGCTATGAAATCACTAAGAACAGTAATGGGATTTGAACCCACTCATGAAATTGGAGAAATTTACAGTCCATCAAAAACAGCACTGAAATCTGCTGTAAAAGACAAAACAGAATATGATTATACTACATTTGATAATCCTTGTACAGAAAATAATTTAAAGGTTTTAATCATTGGAACCGAAAAGGAACATTTGGAAATGGAGAATGGTAAAATTTTTCTTACAGGAAATCACCCGGTTGAACTATTTGTCCCCATGTTACATCTCAAAAAAGCAGGCTTTGATTTTGACTTTGCTACCCCTACCGGAAAATCTCTAAAATTAGAACATTGGGCTATGCCAAAAGATGATTCAGAAGTTTTAGGTATTTATGATCAGTATAAAAGTAAAATAGAAAAACCTTTTACACTGACTCAAGCAAGAAAAAATACACAAGAGAATCCGTATGTTGCTATCTTTATCCCTGGAGGGCATGGTGCAGTCATGGATTTACCTGATAATTTAGAAGTAAAAGAAATTATCCAATGGGCTCAAAAAAACAATAAATTGATTTTATCCATTTGCCATGGTCCCGCTGCATTCCTGTCAGCAACCATTGGCGAAGACAAGGAAAGTTTCACTTTCAATGGTTATAAAATAGCCGCTTTTCCCGACGGAATGGACAGGCTACTACCAAGCATGGGATATTTACCCGGGCGAATGCCTTTGTATTTTGGTGAAAAACTTCAAGAATTCGGAGTAGATATCATCAATAAATTTGCTACAGGAAATGTTGTACAAGACCGTAATCTAATTACTGGAGACAGTCCTAAAGCTGCAAATAAATTAGGAAAACTAGCAGCAATTGAACTATTAAAACAGATTTATAATAAAGAATATCAATATGCTAAATAAACTGAAGTAGCATAAAACAATACATTTTTTAGTTGGTTAGGTTGGTTAACTAGGAGTCGTCGTTCAACTTTTTGTTCGGCGGCTCATTTTTTTCATTTGTTTATTACTATTCTCCATTATGTAGTTTAACAAATCATTAATTATACATCTTAATTTCTTGATTTTAGATAAAAAATCTTAACTTTATCTAATTCTATAATTTTAATTCTCTAACTTATAATATATTTAAAATATGGCTAATTTATTCATAAAATCTATTCAAAATTCTGTAAAAAATTGGTGGATACCTTTACTAATTGGAATTTTGTTTATCATTACTGGAATTTATACCTTTACCTCACCAGCAGAAGCCTATGTTGCATTAGCAATAGTATTTGCTATAAATTTTTTACTTTCTGGTATTTTAGAAATTATTTACGCCCTATCAAACCAAAAAATTATTGATAATTGGGGGTGGTCACTTATCTTTGGGCTACTCAACACACTTGTGGGAGTTATGTTAGTTTCTAACATAGGATTGACTATGATTACGTTACCTTTCTACATTGGATTTTTAATCATGTTTCGATCTTTTGCATTTATAGGTCTTTCTATGGATTTGAAAAATTATGGAGACACTCATTCCGGACTTTTTATGGTAATGGGGATTCTAGGTGTAATTCTTTCTATAATTTTTCTTTGGAAGCCAACTTTTGGTGGAATGACAATTGTTTTTTGGACTGGTATCCTATTTTTCATATCTGGTATTTTTAACATATATTTTGCTCTGAGAATGAGAAATATTCATAAAAACTGGGATAAAGTATCAAAAGATGTAAAGAGTCGTTTTCAGGAAATACAAGAAGAAATTCAAAAAGAATTAAATCAATAATCAACTATAATCGAAGCATTATCTCCATATCTATTTGGACTTTATTTTTTAATCGTATTAGCTGTTTGCATTCGTATTATAAAAAATACAGAAACGCCTAGCAAAGGACTAGCTTATTTACTTCTAGTTGTCAGTTTTCCTATAATAGGGATTATCTTTTATTTAAGTGTTGGATTTAATTATCGAAAGCAAAAATTATATCAGAAAAAGATAGAAATTGATGAAAAAACTTTCCCAGAATTAGAAGAAAAAGCAACTGGTTATTCAAAAAATATACTTACAAAACTAGAATCTAAATTGGAATATTTTTATTCACTTGCTAATCTTAGATTTGATAAGTCTATTTTGTCAGACAACAACTCTGTAGAACTTTTCATAAATGGTGAAACAAAATTCCCTGCTGTTTTAGAGGATTTACATCAGGCAAAACACCATATTCATATAGAATATTATATCTATGAAAATGATAAAATTGGAAATCAAATAGCTGAAATCTTAATTAAAAAAGCAAAAGAAGGAGTTAAAGTTCGTTTTATATATGATGATTTTGGGAGTCGTTCTATTCGAAATCAATTAGTAAAAAAGTTAATTAAGGCTGGAATTGAGGCTTATCCATTTTACAAAATAAATCTTATACAATTTGCTAACCGAATCAATTATAGAAACCATCGAAAAATAATTATAATTGATGGTTATATAGGTTATGTTGGAGGAATTAATGTGTCCGACAAATATATTAATACTGATTCTGGTAAACTTTTTTGGCGAGACACACATATGAAAATTGTCGGAACATCCGTACTCAATCTTCAGTTTATATTTCTGACTGATTGGAACTTTTGTGCACAGCAAAATCTTCCTTTTTCAGAAAGCTATTTCCCACTACAAATAGAGAGTAAATCTTTTGGTAATCAACTGGTTCAAATTGTAGCAAGTGGTCCGGATTATGATTATCAAACCACTATGTATTCACTAATACAATCCATTTTATCTACAAAAAAAGAACTCTTAATCACTACTCCTTATTTCATTCCAGACAAATCATTTCTAGATGCATTGAAAATATCGGCACTCAGTGGTGTCGATATCAAGCTACTTGTTCCAGGTGTCTCAGACTCCTTTGTAGTAAACACTACTTCTCAGTCTTTTTATGAAGAACTAATGAAATCCGGGATTAAAATATACCGTTATCAAAAAGGGTTTGTTCACGCCAAAACACTTGTGTGTGATAGAAAAGTATCTATTGTAGGTACTGTAAATTTAGATAATCGGAGTTTTGATTTAAATTTTGAACTTAATGCAATTGTTTATGATACCAAAATTGCAGAACAACTGACTCAATATTTTTTCCAAGATTTAGAGCATTCTAAAGAATTGACTCTCCATGAATGGAAACAAAGACCATTTTATATGAAAGCCGCTGAAAGAACACTCCATCTTTTCTCTGCATTAATGTAAAACTAAACCAATTTCTTTCCAATGTTATTATTATAAATTAATATTTTTATAAATTTAAAAAAGTATTTAAGACAAAATTGTCTTAAATTAAAAAATGTTTGTAAATTTGCATAGAATTGATTGATAAAATAGTATTCTTTTATCTCAAATTATTTTACAATCAATAAATTTAAATTGAACATTAAAAAAATTAAAAAATGAGTATTTCAAGAGAAAATATTGTAGGAGAGTTAGTGGCAGACAATTATCGTTATGCTGGAGTATTTAAAAAAGCTGGAATTGACTTTTGTTGTAACGGAAATAGAAGTATAGAAACTGCATGTGAAGCTAAAAAAATAGATACTGACGATTTAATTAAGAAATTAGAACAAGCAGCAAATGAATTTCAGGCTGGTACAACAGATTTTAAAACTTGGCCACTAGACTTACTGGCTGACTATGTAGAAAAAAGACACCACCGCTATGTAGAACAAAAAGTACAAGAAATTACACCTTTTTTGACAAAGGTAGCACGTGTGCATGGAGATCGTCATCCTGAATTATTAGAAGTACAGGAATTATTTCTCCAATCTGCTGAAGAGTTAACGCAACATATGAAAAAAGAAGAGATGATTCTTTTCCCATTCATCAGGGACATGGTTCAGTCTGAATCATCAGGAAATCTATCATTTGCTCCTTTTGGTTCTGTTCAAAACCCTATACAAATGATGATGCATGAGCATGATACAGAAGGAGAAAGATTTAGAAGAATTGCAGAGCTTACAAATGACTATACACCACCGGCAGATGGTTGTAACACTTATCGGGTAACTTTTTCATTACTACAAGAGTTTGAAGAAGATTTACATATGCATATCCATTTGGAAAACAATATATTATTTCCAAAATCAATTGAACTAGAACAGAGTTTAGCCACTAGCTAATTTTAATTATTTAGAGTATTTTTGCCCCAATCTTTAACTTAATTAAACGTGGCATCAAGTAAAAAATCTGTTATTGATCAAAATATTTTGATTACCTACGGAGGTGTTGCCAAAAGGTACGAAAAAGGTGAACTTATCTACCAAGAAGGTAATATTGCAAACTTCTTCTATCAGGTAATAGAGGGGAAAGTCCGTATTTTTTGTGCTAATGATGAAGGTAAAGAGCTAACACGCTACTATGTGTTAGCGGGGCAAACTTTTGGGGAAGCTCCTATTTTAACAAATAAGCCATATGCTTGTACAGCACAAGCAAGCGCTTCTGCTGTTGTTATAAAGATTGGAATTGAAAAATTACTTAATCTGCTTCATGATTTTCCAGAAATTGCTAATGATTTACTTTTTAATTTTGCTCAAAAATTATATGCAAGTTCTTGTTCGACACAAATACTAAACGGACAGACTCCTGAGGAAAAAATCACTCGTTTTTTAACTCATAATAAAAAAGGAGGTGAAAATGTAATTGAGAGAGTTCCATTTACTAGACAGCAAATTGCAGATTTTACCGGACTTAGAGTCGAAACTGTCATTAGAGCACTTTTGAGGATGAATGAACAGGGAAAGGTGAAAATTATAAATAGGAAAGTATATTTCTAAAAGGTATGTTAGACATTTCTACAAAATCTTGGTTTCGATTTGGTCTTATTAGTTTAGTATTGGTTGCGTTATTTGGAACATTGATGCGTTATAAAATTGTGTTTGATTTTCCATTTTTTAATCAAAAAAATCTACTACACGCTCATTCTCACTTTGCTTTTGCTGGTTGGGTCAGTCACTTTTTATATACTGGAATTACTAATTTACTTCTACCTTACTTAAACATTCAAAGAAAAAAAATCTATAATTTTCTGATTTTACTAAATATGATTTGTGCATTTGGTATGTTGATTTCTTTTACCATTCAGGGGTATGCTTTATTTTCTATCACATTTTCAACACTTTCTATTTTTATTAGTATTGCCTTTGGGTTATTCTTTTGGATGGATAGTAGAAAGAAACTCATAGATCACCCTTCTAAGCCATGGGCTAATACCGGCTTATTTTTAAATATAATTTCCTGTGCCGGACCTTTCTACTTAGCTTATATGTTAGCAAGTAAACAGGTAAATCATGAGTTTTACATTAGTTCTATTTATTACTATTTACATTTCCAATACAGTGGTTGGTTTTTCTTTGGTTCTATGGCTTTAATTGTGTCTAAATTACCTAAAGATTTCCCTAGATTAAATCAATTTCATAAACTTTTTACGCTCACCATAATTCCTACATTTTTTCTTTCAGTTTTATGGCTAGAGCTTCCTCTATGGCTATATATAATTACAGTCTTAGCAACTTTTATACAACTATTTGCTTGGATTAGAATTTTACAAAAAGGTATCTACTATATTAAAACAAAAGGTAATGTGTTTTCTATTCCTAAATGGATTTCTATCTTTTTTTATGTTGCTACAATTTCACTTACATTGAAATTTATACTACAAGCAATTTCTGTAATTCCTGATTTAAGCGAATTGGTATTTGGGCTTCGTCCAATAATTATTGCTTATCTACATTTGGTATTACTCGGTGTTTACAGCTCATTTATTATTGGATACTTATTTTCTACCTTATACTTGAATAGTTCTAAATTGGCAAAAATTTCGGCTCTTATTTTTCTAGTAGGTATTTTTTTAAATGAGTTATTTCTAGGAACTCAAGGCTTTGCTGCTTTTGCTTATGTTCCTATTCCATACGTAAATGAATGTCTTCTATTAGCAGCTATAGTTTTATTTGTTAGTGCAAACGGTTTGGCATTGTCTCAGTTTATAACCTCTTCTAAAATTTCTAAATCTAGAGATTAGTTTTGGAATTAAATTTTGGAAAGCATAACTTCTGCAATAGCTCGTGAATGCTGTTTCATTTTGTTTGCATTTTCTCCTACATACATTTTATCAATTGTATTTTCAAATAGTCGTAACCATCTGTTGAAATGGATATTATTAGTCGGATGAAGTTTATGTATTTTCCGATGAGTATCCAGTGGGTTTCCTTCGTAATCACCTGTATAAAATAGGACATTTTCCCAAAAACCAATCATCAATGGTAAATGAGATTCCCAATCTATATTCACTATTTCTGAAAAAAAGATACTCAAAATATCATCTTCTTTTACTTTTTCATAGAATGAATAAACTACTTCTTTTATATCATCTAGGTTTGTTACATCAGATTTCATATGTTTTCTTTCAAACTTTAAAAGTAATATTTAATTCTAAATTTTTTAAAGATCTTTTTTTCTAAATTTTCGAAGTGAAATATTAAATGGAATTAATACCCACAAAATTAATATAACAAATGATATAAGCAATCCCAAATTTGTTCCAAAAAAATCTTTAAAAATAGCTCCTGTCACTCCCAACATGGCTGAAACATCTAATTGTAGTAATATAAGAATACGACTTAAATCAATTGGGTTTAGTGCACTCAGAAATACCATTGGTTTTTCTATTGGGTAATCTGAAAGTTGAAAAAATAAAAATAGTACCAGGCCATCAAAGAGTAATGCAAAAAACAACCATAGTATAATGGAAACACCTATTCCTTTTGCTTTATCTCTTGTTATAATACTACTTAGAAATGCCATGGCTGTAAATACAATTGATAATAGTGAGCCTGTTATAATCATAATTAATGCCGTAGTAAAGTCTGCAAATATAAATAATGGAATTCCAGCTCCTAAAAAAAATGCTATTACCATACTAAGTGATAACCCTATAAAAAGTGCTTTCCATATCATACTTCTTTTGACCGGATGGCTTACTAGTAGTTCTATAAACTCATTACTGTTATAAACGTATATAGTTGAAAATAGAATTGAAATCAATGGAACTGTGAGTAATACTATGTTTAGTAAGGTTAGTAAACCTTTTGAGTTATTGTCTTCTAGACCAAATGCACTCCATGAAAATAACATCAATATAATGCAGTATGCTACTACTATTTTGTTTTTTAGTATATCAATAGATACGTATTTTAGTATTTTTAGCATATTTGTTGTTTTTTTAAGAGGTAGATAATGGATTTTGCAATTGTTTTCTCTCCTGTTGTAACTTTTAGCTCTTCTACATTCTCATGTAAAATCAAATTTCCTTCTTGCATAAAAATTACTTGGCTTACTACATCTTCTAGTTCGCTTAATAAGTGTGAAGTTATCAAAATCAAACATCCTTTATTTTTAGCATCTATAATTTTTTCCTTTAGTATTTCTGATGCTATTGGGTCTAAACCTGCAGTTGGCTCATCTAAAATCAACACATTTGGTTGAAACATAAAAGCCAGTATTGCACTTACTTTTTGGGTTGTTCCTCCACTTAGCGTTCGCATACGTTTGTCTAACATTTTAGAAATTTCGAACTGCTCATACAAATCATGATCTAGTAACTCTTTACTATTTCGGATTCCCTTTATCATATCAATAATTTGACCTATAGTCATATTTTCAGGATACCTTCCTATTTGTGGCATATAACCAATTTGATTTCTGTATTCATTCTGATTTTTTATACTTTTTCCCTTAAACATGATTTCTCCTTTATCTGGGATTACCATCCCCAATATGGATTTAATCAATGTTGTTTTTCCACATCCATTAGGTCCAATTAATGCAATACACTCGCCCTGTTTGAGTTCTAAATCTAGACCTTTTAATACTTCTAATTTTCCAAAGTTCTTTGTGATATTTTTTATTTCAATCATAAATTATAAGGCATCATTCGTGGTTGATTATCTACAAAATTTTTCGGAGTCAGAGTTGGTATTATTTTTTCTGATTTATCTAAAAGTGTAATCATAAAACTTCTATACAGTAACATTGCCGGTGGGTTCTTTTCTACAATCACAGAATATAGACTCAACGGATGAAATGGAATATCTCCTATCTTATCCTTATCCAAATCATATCCTTCATACTTATCCCAATAATTTTCGTTAAACGAATTTAATATCAAAGTACCATTTGTTGCTACATCAAAGGTATTTCCTATAAAGTTATTATCTTTAATGGTATTATCCATACAATTTGCCTGAATCCGCATTCCCCATCCATTGGATTGAAACGTGTTATTCTCTACTACTATACGGCTAGAGCCATCAAATAAAATACCTGTTGTATTTCTTATAAATGTATTTCTATACAAATAGCAGTCTGTTAATTCTTTGAAAAGAGCTCCATAAGTAGAGTCTCCCCAGTTTTCTTCAAATGTATTGTTTATCATCGTTACTTTTTTGGTAAACATTACAGCAACCCCTGCTCCATTATTTTTGAAATAGTTTGTGATATAAGCATTTTCATGTGAAAACATAAAATGCAAACCATACCGAAGGTTGTCATGTGCTATATTTCGCCATATAACAGAGTTTGTCACAAATTCAAAATACAATCCATCTCTATGTCCATATACTTTATTACCAATAATTTGAAGATTATCACTTGTCCAACAATGAATTCCATTTCCGGAATTATATTCACTATTTTGTGCTGCTTGAATCAAATTATCTTTAATTAATGAGTGTGAGGTATTCTGCAAATAAATCCCAAAGAAATTATTTAGTAATATATTATTCTCTATTTTAACATTCTCTCCCTTGAGTACCTTTATAGCAGCCGGATCTTCTAATGAAGCAATTCCTGAATTTTGAATTTGAAAACCTTTAATAGTAATACTATCACTGGAAATGGTTATAATCTCAAATTTATTTTCCCCATCTAGTATTGCTCCTTTTTCACCTAGTAATATGAGAGGCTTATCCAAAACAATATTTCCCTCTTTATATGTTCCTTTTGAAACTTTAATTGTATCTCCTCTTTTGCTATTATTTAGTGCTGATTTTAGGGTTTTATAGGGTTTATCTGCTCCTACAAAAATTATTCTTGCCCGAAGATTTAAGCAATTTAAAATTAAAAATATCGTAAAATATACTTTAAATCTGTTTCTGTAGATAGAATTCATTTTAGTGTTCCTTTGAACCTGTCATTTCTTTTATTTCTGACCAAGTAAGTACTTTACTATTATTTTTATCAGCATACTCAGTTGCCAAATCTTCAGTAAAAAAAGCTGCAAAATTCCCATTCATAGGACTTTTTAAAGAAGTACTATGAATGTACCAAGCTGATTTTGCTTCGATTAGTGAATTATCTAAAGTATAGTCTGATATATAGTAACTAAATACCTCACTCTCTTCTGTAGAATGAGCATAGCCCATCATACAACTCAAATCATCAAATTTATAAACTCGTCCTTTATTTGTTATGACCTCTGCTCCAAAATGACCGTCAGAAATTGCCATTTTACAAAAATGGCACGCATCTTTATTTAAATCTATAGCTTGAGGTTCATTCCCACTACAAGCAGTTAGAACCAAAGTACTACTCATCCATAGAATAGATATTGCTGTGTATTTTTTTGATTTTCTAAACAATTTATTTTCTTTTATAACCGCAAAACATAATAAGGCTCCTGATCCAATTAAAAGCCAACCTCCAATATCGGGAATTGAATAGGCTCCAAAGTTAAGTAATTGTTTAAATCCAATTAATGGTGGTTGATACGCCATTCCGGGTACCTTTATAGCCGCATTGGGGTCTAAGTTGTGTCCATAATTATACTCCCAAATATAAAAATCTATCATAGCTCCTATTCCAAATAATATAAATAGAATAAAAACTATTGACAATAGTTTTCGATTTCCTATAATTGCTCCTAATAAAAAGAGCAAGACATAAAATCCTATGATATAAGGTAAAATCGTAAATTCTATAAAGTCATCCGAGTGTAATGTTTTCATCCCTATATAATGGTTTAGACCGTTGATAATGTCCACATCTCCTCTAATTGCATTCGCCCATATTTGTAAGCTCAACCCCTCAGGATACTGAGGAGCATCTAAATAAATACTCCAAATAGGAACAAATAATGATACTACTAATGCCAATGCAGAAATCACTAATATAATTTTTGATATATTCGATATTTTAGATGTCATATTTTTTTTGTTTTTACCCTAATCGCTAAATCTATAATTTTTTAGAATTAAAAAGGCAACCTACATATTTCTACAAGTTGCCTCTTTATTGAAATGAATCTACTCAATAATTAAAATTAGTAGAAAAAAGTATGCTTAATTCTTGTTATCTAATTTAAAAGAGATTGGAACATTACTTCCTTTTGGTGACACTCTTACGTATCCTGACATTTCTTGGTGCAATGCTGAACAGAAATCTGTACAATAAATTGGGAATATACCCGGTTGCTCCGGAACCCATTTTAGTGTAACAGTCTCTCCCGGCATAATTAGTAATTCAGCATTTAAATTTCCTTTTACAGCAAATCCATGTGGAACATCCCAGTCTTGCTCTAAATTCGTTACGTGAAAGTACACCTCATCCCCTACTTGAATTCCTTCAATATTATCTGGTGCTAAGTGAGAGCGAATTGCTGTCATATAAACATGAACTTTATTTCCTTCGCGTACCACATTCATAGCGTCTTCACTTTTTGTTGCATATGGGTGATGGTTTTCATTGATATCATAAATCTTTAATTGTTTATCCTTTATCATATCGCCTGGAATTGCTTGTGCATAGTGCGGTTCACCAATCGTCGGAAAATCTAGTATCAATTCCATCTTTTCACCACTGATATCAAATAGTTGCGCACTTTGTGCCAATTCAGGGCCTGTTGGTAAGTATCTGTCTTTAGTAATTTTATTATAGGCAATCAAATATTTCCCAAATGGTTTTACTGTATTTCCTCCCGGTACCATCAAGTGACCAACAGAATAATAAACCGGTTGACGATCTATAATAGTTAAATCTTTTACATTCCACTTCACGACCTCTGAAGAAACGAACATAGAAGTATAGGCGTTTCCTTTCTCATCAAATTCGGTATGTAGCGGTCCTAGACCCGGTTTTTGAACTTCTCCGTGTAATGCTGCCTCATATTTGATAATCGGAAGACCTTCAAAAGTTTCTGCTTCAAAAGCTTTATCTGCAATTGCTTTCTGTATTTTGGTAT
>JBKEAG010000023.1:0-7312 GCA_047972025.1 Moheibacter sp. | reverse complement strand
TTTAGACTCCCTACCCGATAGATAGGAGCATCTAATTCCTCAAATATATTTTCTGAAATGACTGAACTGATTTCTGCTCCAAATCCATTGACCAACGTATCTTCATGTAAAATAATCACTTTTCCGGTTTTCCTAACAGAATTTAAGACTGTACTTTTATCCCAAGGAATGAGTGTCCGCAGGTCAACCAAATCAGCCTGAATTTCTGAATGTTTTTTTAACATTTCCAAAGCCCAATGAACTCCCATTCCATAGGTTACAATTGTTAAATCATTTCCCTTTTTATGAAGTCGAGCTTTTCCAAATGGTACGGTGTAATACCCTTCCGGTACATCGGATTTCAAACTTCTGTACAATTTTTTATGTTCAAAATACATTATAGGGTTTGGGTCAGAAAAGGATTGTAAAAGAAGTCCCTTGGCATCTTCGGGTGTTGCCGGATAAATGACTTTTAGTCCGGGTACTTTGGTAAACCATGCTTCTGTTGATTGTGAATGAAATGGACCGGCTGCGACTCCTCCTCCTGTAGGCATTCGGATAACAACATCAGCATTTTGCCCCCACCGATAATGAACTTTAGCCAAATTATTTACAATCTGGTTGAAGCCTTCTGTAACAAAGTCAGAAAATTGCATTTCAACCATACTTTTTTGTCCTCGAATAGAAAGTCCTAAAGAGGCTCCTAAAATAGCAGCTTCACAGAGAGGTGTGTTGCGTACTCTTTCTTTTCCGAATTTGCTTAGAAAACCTTCGGTTACTTTAAAAACTCCACCATATTTTGCTATGTCTTGTCCCATTAAAATTAATTCCGGATGATAATTCATAGCCTCTTCCAACCCTTCTGAAATAGCATCTATAAATCTTATTTCTCTTTTTGATAAAGATTTTGGTACAATTTCATTATTGATAAAAGGTGCGTAAACATCTGATAGTTCAGTTTGTTTTTTAGGAATTATCTTTGGAAGATTATCGGCTGACTCTAGTTCTTTTAGAACGATTTCGGATAATTCATCTCTATAATTTTGAATGGATTCGTCTGTTAAAATTTCTTTTTCTTTTAGCAAATTTTCAAATTGTAGAATTGGGTCTTTTTCTTCCCATGATTCAATTAATCCTTCCGGATAATAGGCTGTTCCAGAGGCTTCTTCATGCCCTCGTATTCTAAAAGTTTTACATTCAATCAACACGGGACGCGGGTTTTCCCGAATTTCTTCGGTCCAATGCTTTATGGTTTCATATACTTCCAAAAAATTATTACCATCAATACTTATGGCGTCAATTCCATATCCAATTCCTTTATCTGCAAAGGATTTCATACGAAACTGTTCTGAAGAAGGTGTAGAAAGTCCCCATTCATTATTTTCCACAATGATAATGATGGGTAATTGCCATACGGCAGCTACATTTACAGCTTCGTGAAAGTCTCCTTGACTTGCTCCACCGTCACCTGTGAAAACTAAAGTTGCTTGTTTGTTTTTTTGTAATAAATTGGCAAGGGCGATTCCATCAGCTACTCCCATCTGAGAGCCAAGATGAGAAATCATTCCCGTGATTTTGTATTCATTGGCTCCAAAGTGAAAGGAGCGATCTCTCCCTTTTGTGAATCCTTCAGATTTTCCTTGAAACTGGGCAAAAAGCCTTTTTAACGGAATTTTACGGGAGGTAAATACGCCAAGGTTTCGGTGCATGGTTAGAATGTATTCTTCCGGATGTAAAGCCAAAGTACATCCAACGGAAATGGCTTCTTGTCCCCAAGCTGAAAACCACTTAGAGATTTTTCCCTGTCGTAGTCCAATGAGCATACGTTCTTCGATGATTCGAGGTAATAGTAATTTTTTGTAAAATTCAAGTAATTGAGAATTGGAGTAATTAGGTTTCACATTCATTAATTTGAAAGTGCTAAATTTATAAAAATAAAAAACCCGTTACGGAATAACGGGTTTAATTTTTTTGGTAATATTATGAATTAAGGCTGTAAAGATTTTTCAATGGCTCTCATTTCATCTTCTTTATCAGACATTTCGACTGCTTGGTAGGCTTGTCTTAAAGATTTAGCTGCTTCATAATCGGTTTTATCTAATTCAAATGCTTTCTCTAAATAGGGTAAAATTTCTGTATACATATCTTTCCGTTTTTTTGAATATTCAGCATAAATCTTTTTCTCTTTTGCTGAATTTCCTAGATTAGCATTGATGATTTCAACATATTCAGTTTCTGGCTTTGCTTTTAATAAAGCTATATTTGTATAAGCATTTTTATAGTCAGACTTTATCTGAATTGCTTTTTCAAAATACTGAATAGCTTCAGTGTCTTTCCCTTGTTGCATGTATAGTACACCCAAGTTATAGAAGTTGCTTGCATTATTGGGTTCTAATTTTGTTCTTTCTTGTAGTTTTTTTATGAATTGTTCTTCCATACCGGATTCGTGATAAATATTCCCTGAAAGTGTTTGGATTTCAGCATCATTTGGATATTTATTAGCAATTGTTTCAACTAATGTATCGTATTTTTTTAGATTAGCTAAAGCCATAAGCGTATAAGTATATAGTTCTTTTTCTTTAGAAGGAGTCTTATTTTCTTTAACCCCTGTAACTAGCCCTAATTTTGCTTGAGTATTGGCATCATCTTTTGATGAAAAACTGACTTCCTTCCCGGTTGTTTTGTCTATAGCTATCCAAGAGATGCTTTCACCTGTATATCCCTCATTTATCAATTCTTTATACGTATCAAATGCTTTTTGATAGTTTTTTGCTTTGTGATAACTTAAACCGGCATTGTACTTAAATAAACCAGCATCACCTCCTAAGGCTTTTACTAAATAAGAGGCTTCAAGAAATTTGTCTCCAGCAACTAAGTCATTATTTGAAGAAACACTGGTTTGTGCTTGAGATAGTAGTATCTCAGCTTTAGCTTTTAGTTTATCTTGAACAGAAAGTAGGTAATTGGCAGTTAGTGGTATTTCCTTGACTTTTGAATAATCGCCGGAAGCCATAGCTGTTTCTGCTTCTACTTTAGATGCATAATATTCAGTTTCTTTTGTAGATTTATTTTTAATGGAGTACATGGTTCCATTTTCATATTTACTTAATTCACCAAACATTTTTGCGGCTTCTATTGAGTTGCCACTTTGCATTGCAACTTGACCTGCAGCATAGTAATATTTAGCTTTGACTTCAGGGCTGATGGTCTTATTGTTAATTTGACTTGCAACTTTTGCCAATTCAGACTGGGCAGAAGTAAAATTGTTTGAATCTACTGCCGAAACTGCAGCATCTATTTCTTTTTCTTGTGTATATGCTCCTATTGCCAATAGTAAGCAAGAAGCAGTTAAAATAATTTTTTTCATAACTATTCGTTTATTTCTGTATCTGGATTTTTATCATTGGTCTCTTTTTCAATTATTGAGCCATTGTCTAGTTCATTTATATCATTTGTGATTTCTTCTTCCTCTACATCTTCCTCAATTGCAACTTTTGCAACGGCTGCAATTTCATCATTCTTTTTGAGGTTGATTAAGCGAACTCCTTGTGTAGCACGTCCCATAACCCGCATTTCTTTTACACCTGTACGGATAGCAACTCCTGATTTGTTGATAATCATCAAATCATTGTCGTCTGTCACAGATTGAATTGCAATGAGTTTTCCTGTTTTTTCAGTGATGTTTAGGGTTGTTACACCTTTTCCTCCTCGATTGGTGATTCGGTAATCTTCTATGGAGCTACGTTTTCCGTATCCTTTTTCTGAAACGACCAAAACGGTTTCATTTTCTTTGTCTTTTATGACAATCATTCCAACTACTTCATTTTCTTCAGTTCCCAAGTTAATTCCACGAACTCCTGAAGCTGTTCGACCCATCGGACGAACTTTTTCATCTTCAAATCGAATGGCTTTACCACTCATTGAAGCAATCATAATCTCACTGTTTCCGTCTGTTAATTTAGCTTCAAGTAGTTGATCTCCTTCGCGAATTGTGATGGCATTGATTCCATTGACACGTGGGCGAGAATAGGCTTCTAAGAAAGTTTTCTTTACAATTCCTTTTTTAGTGACCATGACTACATAGTTGTTGTTTACATATTCTTCGTCCATCAAGTCATGTGTGCGGATATATGCTCTGACTTTGTCACCTGGCTCTATGTTGATTAGATTTTGAATGGCTCGTCCTTTAGAAGTTTTAGAGCCTTCTGGTATTTCAAATACACGCATCCAAAAACATTTCCCTTTTTCGGTAAAGAATAGCATGTATTGGTGATTGGTTGCTACAACCATATACTCTAAGAAATCTTCATCACGTGTGGTAGCCCCTCTGTTTCCGACCCCACCTCTTGACTGTTTTCTGTATTCAGTCAGTGGTGTACGCTTGATGTAACCCAAATGACTGATGGTAAGTACCATTTCTTCATCTGGAATCAAATCTTCGATATTCATGTCCCCACCTGCATAGTCAATTTCAGAACGTCTTTCATCACCATATTTTTCTCTAATCTCAACCAATTCATCGGTAATGATTTTCATTCTTAATTCTTTGTTTGCCAATATTTCTTTTAAATGGTCAATGGTTTTCATTAACTCTTCATATTCGGCTTTTATTTTATCTATTTCAAGTCCGGTGAGTGTTCTTAGACGGAGTTCTAATATGGCTCTAGCTTGAATTTCAGATAGGTCAAAGGCTTCCATCAATCCGGTACGGGCTTCATCAGGAGTAGCACTTTCACGAATGATTTTAATGGCTCTGTCCAAATCATTTTGAGTGCCAATTACTTTCATATACCCTTCTAAGATATGAGCTCGTTCTTCTGCCTTTCTTAGTTCATACTGGGTACGACGAACAACTACGTCATGTCGATGATCAACAAAGTGATGGATTAAATCTTTTAAGTTTAACTGTTCTGGCCTTCCGTTGACAAGTGCAATGTTGTTTACACTAAATGAAGATTGAAGTGCAGTATGTTTAAATAATAAATTAAGTACAATGTTAGGGACAGCATCATTTTTTAGAACATAAACAACTCGCATTCCCTTTCTGTCAGACTCATCTCGTATTTCAGAGATTCCTTCTAACTTTCCGTCTTTTATCAAGTCTGCAGTTTTCATAATCATGTCTGCTTTATTGACTTGGTATGGTATTTCAGTTACTATGATACAATCCCGACCATTTACAGTTTCAAAATTGGTTTTAGCCCGCATCACGATTCTTCCTCGACCTGTTTCAAAGGCTTCTTTTACACCATTATATCCGTAAATAATCCCTCCCGTAGGAAAATCAGGGGCTTTTACATGTTGTATTAATTCATCTATGGTAACATCATTGTTTTCAATATAGGCAATAGTACCATTGATTACTTCTGTAAGGTTATGGGGAGCCATATTGGTAGCCATACCTACGGCAATACCTGAAGCTCCATTTACCAATAAGTTAGGAATTCGGGTAGGTAGAACTTTAGGTTCTTTGAGTGTATCATCAAAGTTTAATTGAAGATCAACTGTTTCTTTGTCTATATCAGAGAGCATTTCTTCTGAAATTTTCTGTAGTCGGGCTTCTGTATAACGCATAGCTGCCGGTGGATCGCCATCAACTGAACCAAAGTTTCCTTGTCCATCAACCATCATGTAGCGTAGTGACCATGGCTGTGCCATACGTACCATGGTGTCATATACGGAAGAGTCACCATGTGGGTGGTATTTCCCCAAAACTTCCCCAACAATACGGGCAGATTTTTTATATGCTCTGTTTGATAGTACACCTAATTCATACATTCCAAAAAGGACACGTCTGTGAACAGGCTTAAGTCCGTCACGAACGTCAGGTAATGCGCGTGATACAATTACCGACATTGAGTAGTCGATATAGGCTGATTTCATTTCATCCTCGATGTTAATCGGGATTAATTTTTCTCCGTCATTATTCATTTATAATTCAGTTTTTAGTAACTTTTAACGTGCTAAAGTACGATTTTTTAATGGGATAGAAAGTAGATGAAATGGTGAGTTTTCAACATTTTACATTGTCTCTGAATGAAATGGAGTATTTAAATGTGGAAAACACTCAATTACAGAATGATTAGTTTTGTTTTTTTTTGTGATGATGGATATTATTTGTGGCTGTGAATCAATAGAAAGTGGTGTGGAGTGCCTGATGTTATATTAGAAAATTATAAAGAAATAAATAATTTTGTTTTCGTATTCAAAAAATAGATTTATATTTGCACTCCGTTTGAGAAAACGTACTATAAAGTTTACACAAAATGAAAAGAACATTTCAACCTAGTAATAGAAAGAAAAGAAATAAACACGGTTTTCGTGAGAGAATGGCTACTAAAAATGGACGTAAGGTTTTAGCAGCTCGTAGAAAAAGAGGCAGAAAGCAGTTGACGGTTAGCGAAGTTAGAGCTAAACGATAATCGCTAATATTATATTAAAAAGACCAAGCCCGGAATTTTCTTTCGGGCTTTTTTATATATTTGTTTCGACTAAAAAAATCGATAAATGGCAGGGAAAGTTATCCAGTTGGAAAGAGCGTTTATTTACCAAAGAAATTATTTGGTTTTGAGCAATGTGGATTTTGAGTTGAACGAAGGAGAATTTGCCTACCTAATCGGGAAAACCGGAAGCGGCAAAAGTAGTTTACTGAAAGTTCTTTACGGGGATTTACCTTTGAATGAAGGCTACGGAAAAGTAGTTGGAATAGAATTGAACGGAATGAAAACCGGTAAGATTCCAAACTTGCGCAGACATTTGGGGATTGTATTTCAAGATTTCCAACTTTTATTGGACCGAACCGTAGAAAAAAACCTTTCTTTTGTGTTGAAAGCGACCGGCTGGACGGACCAGACAAAAATAAACGACCGAATCGACGAAGTTTTGGAAAACGTCGGGATGATTTCCAAAAAGAAAATGATGCCGTTCCGGTTATCGGGTGGCGAACAACAGCGGATTTCCATTGCCCGCGCACTATTGAACCATCCGCAATTGATTTTGGCCGACGAGCCGACGGGGAATTTGGACCCGGAAACTTCCGTTGAAATTATGAATTTGATATTAAGTCTTTCCCAAGACAGAAATGTTGCCGTTTTGATGGCGACGCACGACTACAACATCATTCAGAAATTTCCTGCAAAAACCTTCCGTTGCGAAGACGGAAAAGTGAATGTTGCAGAGTCTGAATCTTTATTTCTGGGTTGATATGCTTTCCATTCTAATTCCTGTTTATAATTGGAATATACGCGAACTTGTAAATGTTGTTCACGCACAGTGTGTAAAGCAAGGATGTGAATTTGAAATATTGGTTTTGGATGATTGTTCTTCTGATTCC
>JBKEAG010000013.1:0-9521 GCA_047972025.1 Moheibacter sp. | reverse complement strand
CGATTTTAAAGAAATTACGTACAATTATTTCAAAGATGAACCAATAGTTGAAATGATTGAATCAACCTATACACAACAAAAATTGACTGAAAAAGTAGAAAGTATATCTTGGAATCACGGGTTAAGTGAAGTTTTAACTGCATTACTCAACAAAGGGCTTACCATGACTTCTTTTCAGGAGTTTGATTACTCCCCATATAATATTTTTTCACAGTTGATAGAAGTAGAATCAGGAAAATTTCAATTTCAGCAATTTGGAAATAAAATTCCACTAGTTTATGCTTTGAAGACTTCTAAGGCTTCGTAGAGGATAAAATTATATAATTTTTTTCACAGAGCATGACAAAAATTATCTTTATAGACTTATCTAACTGGTTTTAAAGACCTCGAAAGTTATAAAAATCTTTAATTATTATTTTATTTATCATGTACTAAAAAAATCATAAAAAAACCTTTGGCAATAATATTACCAAAGGTTTATATAAAGTTTTTGAATTTCTAATTACAACTCCAATGCTTTTTGAACATTTCCATCCATCAATAAATTAACAGGATCTTCCAAACCTTCTTTGACTGCTACAAGGAAACCTACTGATTCACGACCATCAATAATTCGGTGGTCATATGAAAGTGCAATGTACATCATGGGATGAATTTCTACCTTTCCATCAACAGCAATTGGACGCTCTATAATGTTGTGCATTCCTAAAATTCCAGATTGTGGTGGATTGATGATTGGTGTACTTAGCATAGAACCAAATACGCCGCCGTTTGAAATGGTGAAAGTTCCACCTGTCATTTCATCTACTGTAATTTGACCATCACGAGCACGTATAGCCAATCGTTTGATTTCTGACTCAATTCCTCTAAAAGTTAATGATTCAGCATTACGCATTACAGGGACCATAAGTCCTTTTGGACCGGAAACGGCAACTGATATATCACAGAAATTATATGTGATTTTATAATCACCATCTATCATAGAATTTACATCCGGATACAATTGTAAAGCACGAACTACTGCTTTGGTAAAGAAAGACATGAAGCCCAAACTTACACCATGTTTGGTTTTGAATGTTTCTTTAAATTCACTTCGTAATTTATTGATTGGTGTCATATTAGCCTCGTTGAAAGTGGTCAACATGGCTGTTTCGTTTTTTGCAGCAACCAAGCGTTGAGCTACTTTTCTACGTAACATAGATAACTTAGTCCTTTCTGAACCACGATCACCTCCAGTTGGAGTTCCCATAGCTGCTACTTGTGTATTTTGTGCATCGTCTTTTGTAATTCTACCATCTTTTCCTGTTCCTGAAACTTGTGAAGCATCAACTCCTTTTTCGTCCAATATCTTTTTTGCAGCAGGAGAGGGAGTTCCAGTAGCATATGTGTTTGAAGTTGGAGTGTTAGCAGTTGCTTGGGGTGATTCTACTGTTTTTACTTCTTCTTTTGCCGGAGTTGCAGTTCCTCCTTCCGGCTTGGTTGCAGATGTATCAATTAAACAGACTACCTGTCCTACTGCTACAGCATCTCCTTCTTCGGCCTTCAGTGTAATTATACCACTTTCTTCAGCCGGTAATTCTAGAGTTGCCTTGTCTGAGTCAACTTCAGCTATTGCTTGGTCCTTTTCTACATAATCGCCATCTTCTACAAGCCAAGTTGCAATTTCTACTTCGGTGATGGATTCTCCCGGTGAAGGGACTTTCATTTCTAATACCATATTGTTTAGTATTTTGTTGCTAATTTATTCAAAAACTCGATTAATTGTCTTATTGTAATTTACATTAAATGTATGATGTGAACCAGAAGCCGGTGAAGCACTTTCTTTTGGCGAAACTACTTCAAATGGAATGCGTCTTAATTTTCTCAGAATATAAGACCATGCTCCCATATTTTCGGGTTCTTCTTGTGCCCAAATTATTTTTTTATGATTGGTATATTTATTTATTAACTCTTCAATTCGTTGATTGTCCAATGGATATAGTTGTTCTAGTCTGATGATAGCTACATTTTCAGCATTTAATTCTTCTTTTTTCTTAGCTAAATCATAATAGAATTTACCGGTACAAAAAACAATTCGATCTACTTTTGAAGAATCAGCCGTTTCATCATCTATCAATGTTTGAAAATGTCCATCTGCCAATTCATTTAATGTTGAAATACAGAGTGGGTGTCTTAGTAAACTTTTTGGTGTAAACACTATCAAAGGTTTTCTATAATCGGCTCTGGTCTGTCTTCTCAATAAATGGAAGAAATTTGCCGGAGTTGTACAGTCTGCTAGAATCATATTTGCTTGAGCAGATAGTTGTAAAAAACGTTCCATACGTGCAGAGGAGTGTTCTGCTCCTTGTCCTTCATACCCATGTGGGAGCAACATAACTAATCCATTTTGGATTTTCCACTTGTCTTCTGCTGCTGAAATATATTGATCAATTACAATCTGTGCGCCATTTGCAAAGTCACCAAATTGAGCTTCCCATAATGTAAGCGTATGAGGAGCTGCCATGGCATAACCATAGTCAAATCCGAGTACAGCATATTCTGATAACAAGGAATTGTACACGGTGAAGTTTCCTTGTTCTTCATTTTCCAAATGATTTAGTAAAATAACTTCTTCTTCGGCATCTTCTGTTTTTATAACGGCATGGCGATGTGAAAAAGTTCCTCTTTCTACATCTTCACCTGATAATCGTACGTCATGACCTTCTTCTAAAATAGAACCGTAAGCCAAAAGTTCTGCCATCCCCCAGTCCAGTCGGTTTTCTTCAACCATCTTTTTTCGTTGATCCAGTAATCGTTGAATTTTACGAATGAACTTTTTACCGTTCGGTATAGTTGTTAGTGTTTCTGAAAGGGATTCTAGTTTTTCAATTGGATATTTTGTGTCAACTGGTTTTAGTACGGTATCTTCATCTGCTATGGTAAACCCTTCCCACTTTTCTGGCATGAAAGGGTGTAGCATATTTTTTTCAATTGCTTTTGATGCGTCAAAGTTTTCATCTAGCAATTGTTTAAATTCTTTTTCTTTCTTTTCTAAAATTTCATTTCCTATAACTCCTTCCTTTATAAGATGTTCTAAATAGATTTCTCTTGGATTTGGATGTTTGGCTATGATACTGTATAGCTTGGGTTGGGTAAATCGAGGCTCATCTCCTTCATTATGACCATATTTTCGATAACCTAGTAAATCAATGAACACATCTTCACCAAAGCGCATTCTATAGTCTGCTGCAAAATTTAGAGCGTGTACTACAGCTTCAGCATCATCTGCATTTACGTGTAAAACGGGTGATAAAGTTGTTTTTGCTACATCTGTACAGTAAGTACTAGAACGAGCATCTAAATAATTGGTTGTAAAACCTACTTGATTGTTGACAACTATATGAATTGTTCCTCCGGTTTTATAACCGTCTAAATTCATCATTTGTACAACTTCATATACAATTCCCTGACCTGCTACTGCTGCATCTCCATGAATCAGTATAGGTAGGATTCGTTTGTAATCACCGGCATAGTCATTGTCTGCTTTTGCTCGTGTGATTCCTTCTACAATTGCATCTACAGTTTCTAAGTGAGATGGGTTAGGAGCGAGGTTCATTTTAATCTCTTTGCCGGAAACGGTTTCTACTCTAGTTGAAGAGCCTAAATGGTATTTAACATCACCTGCAAATACGTCTTCTACAAATTCTTTCCCTTCAAATTCACTAAAAATTTGTGAATAGGATTTTTTGAAAATATTTGCCAAGACGTTTAGACGACCTCTGTGTGCCATCCCCAATACGACTTCTTCTGCACCTGCTTCAGCAGCTCTGTTTATCACAGCATCTAGTGCCGGGATGAGTGTTTCATTTCCTTCTAATGAAAAGCGTTTCTGACCAACAAATTTGGTATGTAGAAAACTTTCGAAAGCAACGGCTTCATTTAGTTTCAGTAGAATCCTTTCTTTTTCTCCTACACTTAATTTTGGATGATTTAAATTAGCATTTAACCAATTTTGAATCCACTTAATTTTTTCAGGTTGTCGTATGTACATGTACTCAACTCCTATGGAATCACAATACATATTTTGCAGGTGGTCAATTATATTTCGTAATGTAGTAGCTCCTCCGATTCCTAATATTTCACCTGCACCAAAGGTTTCATCTAAATCTGCTTCGGTTAAATCAAAGTTTACCAATTCTAGAGTTGGAGCGTACTGTCTCCGTTCACGGACAGGATTTGTTTTGGTAAATAAGTGTCCCCGAGTACGGTAAGCATCTATGAGTGTGATGACTTTAAATTCTTTTTGAACTTTTTCGGGAACTTGGGTAATTACGTCATTTGAGATTTCATCGCTTAGTGAATGTCCATTATATGAAGTGGATGCGAAGTCAAATCCTTGAAAAAAAGCTTTCCAGCTAGGTTCTACGCTGTCTGGGAATTTTTGATATTGTCCATACAATTCACTTATGTACTCTGAATGCACAGCATTTAAAAATGAGAATTTCTCCATTATTTTTTGTCTCTTATGAGAATTAGCTTACAAATTTAGGATTTTTACAACTTTAAAAAAAATATCATCAAAGATAGATTTTAGAGAATTTAAAATTACTGAGATGGATTTGTGAATTTACTCCCCAAAGCTACTATGAAACAGCCGTTTATTTAGTTTATCATTATTTTTTTCGAAATTGTTTTTTACTTTAATTTTATAGAAAGAATATAAACTCCCTTTGAAAATTTAGTAGTTTCAATTTTAAGATTCTTTTTCTTTTGGAATAACGAGTAACGGTACAGTTGCATGTTTTATAACATCACTCGCTACGCTTCCTATAAATACATTGTAAAGTGTATTATGTCCCAATGAACCAATTACAATCATACTTACATCTAAATCTTTTCCTTTTTGAACAATTGTGTCGGCAGGAATGCCTTGCTCAATTATATATTCACAGTCTATGCCTTGTTCTATAACTTCCTTTTTCAGTATTTCAAGTTGCTCTGCTTCCTCAGACAATATATTTTCTTCTAATTCCGGTACATAAGTAAAGCCTGTTTCACTTACGATTACTCCTAAATCGAGTGTAGCTACATGAATCAGATAGATTTTTGCATTCATTAACTTAGCTTGTTCAATCGCTTCGTTGATAACAATACGGTTAAAATTCGAAAAATCAATTGGAACCAAAAGCCTCTTTTCCATAGCTATAAATTTATTAGTCTAAAGTTAGTTTATTTTACCAAAACATCAAAAACTTTTTTACTTTCAATCCAGCCTTCTAAATAATCATTTTCTAGCACTTGTCCAACGCCCTTTGGTGTTCCGGTGAAAATTAAATCTCCGGTTTTTAGAGTAAAAAACTGAGAGGCTTTAGCAATTATTTGGTTGAAATTAAAAATCATTTGTTCTGTATTTCCTTTTTGAATGATTTCTTTATTTTTAATTAATTGAAAATTTAATTTGTCTAAATTATACTGATTTTTGTCCAAAAAATCACCTACAACTGCTGAATGGTCAAATGCTTTTGAAACCTCCCATGGGAGACCCTTACTCTTCAATTCAGTTTGCAAATCACGTGCTGTAAAATCAATACCTAAAGAAATTTGTTCAAAATAGTTATGAGCATATTCAGGCTGAATATATTTTCCAACTTTTGATATTTTCAGTACAATTTCAGTCTCATAATGTATCAGATTACTAAATTCCGGTAAGTAAAAATCCCTTCCTTTTTGCAACAATGCTGTATCCGGTTTCATAAAAAAAACAGGATTTTTAGGAACTTCATTATTTAATTCTTTAGTATGTTCTAAATAATTTCTTGCAATACAGATAATTTTCATAGTTATTTTTAGAATTTAATTCAAAAATATTACAATTAAATTACTTTTTCATTCTTTCTGAACCTTTCCAAGATTTAAGGTAAATTGGGAATATTGAAGTTAATGTTTAATTTTGTTCAATCAATTTTTCACATAATGAAAGTTAGACCACTATTTTTTATATTATCAGTAAGCATTTCTATCATATTGCTTATTGTTTCACTTTTTTGGAGGCCAATACTTTGGTCCTTTATCATTGTCATACCCCTGATTTTATTGGGAGTTATAGATGTTTTCCAAAAGAAACATGCTATTCGAAGAAACTTCCCGGTAATTGGTCGCTTACGGTACTTTTTAGAAAGTATTCGTCCCGAAATTATGCAGTATTTTGTAGAGAATGACAGAGACGGTAGACCACTAGATCGTGTAATGCGAAGTATGGTTTACCAACGGGCAAAAAACGTAAATGACACTATGCCGTTTGGTACGCAGATGGATGTTTATGAAGTGGGGTATGAATGGATGAACTACTCTATGTATGCCGGAAAAATGAAAGTGGATGAAGCTCCAAGGATAATGGTAGGAGGAGAGCATTGTACCCAACCATATTCAGCCAGTTTATTAAATATTTCTGCGATGAGTTTTGGGTCATTGAGTAAAAATGCAGTGATGGCACTTAATAAAGGAGCTAAAATGGGGCATTTTGCCCACAATACCGGAGAGGGAGGAATTAGTCCATATCATTTACAATATGGTGGAGATTTAATTTGGCAAGTAGGAACAGGATACTTTGGTTGCAGAGATAATGATGGGAAATTCTCACCTGAACTTTTTGCTGAAAATTCACAACAAAAAAGTGTGAAAATGGTGGAACTAAAGATTTCACAGGGAGCAAAACCCGGGCATGGCGGAATCCTTCCTGCAAGTAAAAATACTGAAGAAATTGCAAAAATAAGAAATGTAAAACCCTTTACAGAAGTAGATTCTCCGCCATCTCATTCAGCATTTAGTAATCCAGAGGGGTTATTGGAATTGTTACACAAAATGAGAGAACTATCCGGAGGAAAACCGATTGGATTTAAAATGTGTATAGGAAGTAAAAAAGAATTTATAGAAATATGCGAGGCAATGGTGCGCACCGGATTGAAACCAGATTTTATCACAATTGATGGAGGAGAAGGAGGGACGGGAGCTGCTCCGGTTGAGTTTTCTAACTCATTGGGAATGCCTTTACTTGACGGTCTTGCCTTTGCAGTTGATACTTTAAAAGGTTATGACTTAAAGTCTGATATAAAAGTAATAGCATCAGGGAAAATCATTAGTAGTTTTCACATAGCAAGAGTGTTGGCAATTGGAGCTGATTTGTGTTATAGTGCTCGTGCTATGATGTTGGCCGTTGGCTGTATTCAAGCACTCCAATGCAATAAAAATACGTGTCCAACAGGAGTTGCAACGCAAGATGCCGAATTAATGAAAGGATTGGATGTGGAAGACAAAGCAATACGAACATATAATTTTCACCGCAATACGATGAAAAGTTTTGGAGAATTAATCTCAGCAGCAGGGTTGGTGCATCATAGTGAAATTGACCGAAGCTATATAAACCTTCGTTGTGAAATGAATAAAGTAATTAGCTATGATGAACTCTATCCAGCAGTAGAGATAGGCTCTTATTTAAATCAAATGACACCCCACTAATTTCTAAATAAACATGGAAATAAATTATTTAACAATAGAAGAAGCTACTCAAAAGATTGATTTAGCCAATTTGGTTTATTCAAATCAGAAATCAATACCTCAAAAGCGTCCCATTGAAAAGGTAAAAAAAGTAGAAGAGATTTTGTTGAAAAATAAAGAAGAGTATGCTAGAATCATCACTTCAGAAATGGGGAAACCTGTTTTTGAAGCTATTGCCGAAATTGAGAAATCTGCATTGAACTGTAACTTTTATGCTGAAAATTGTGATAGTTTTTTACAAGATAGAACTTATACAACAGAGCGTTACAATGCAGTAGTTCGTTATGAATCTATGGGCGTGATTTTAGGTGTGATGCCGTGGAATTTCCCCTTTTGGCAGGTATTTCGTTTTGCTATTCCTACGATATTAGCAGGGAACACAGTGGTTGTAAAACATGCAAGTAACGTTCCTAAATCCGCAGAATTGATAGAAAATATATTTCTAGAAGCAGGGTTTGAAAGAGGGGTTTATCAAAACTTACATTTGGAAAGCTCTAAAATTACTTCCATTATAGAAAAACCTCAAATCAAAGCTGTCTCACTAACCGGAAGTGAAAAAGCAGGTTCTTCAGTTGCTTCAATTGCTGGAAAAATGATTAAAAAATCTGTTTTGGAATTAGGGGGTAGTAATGCTTTTATCATTATGGACGATGTAGATTTGGATTTGGTATTGGACAAAGCAATCAACGCCCGATATAGAAACGCAGGACAAAGTTGTATTGCTGCCAAGCGTTTTTTAGTCCAGGAGGGAATTTATGATGAATTTTTAAGTCGGTTTACAGATAAAGTGAAATTACTAAAAATGGGAGATCCATTTGATACAGAAACTGAAATTGGTCCTTTAGCTCGGGTTGACTTAGCCATTGAGTTGGAAAAACAAGTTGATGATTCTGTGGAAATGGGAGCAAAAATAGTCTGTGGAGGAAAACGAAAAGGTGCATTTTATGAACCTACTGTATTGACTGAAATTCGTTCTGAAATGCCAGTATTCAAAGAAGAAACATTTGGTCCGGTTGCTGTTGTAAAATCATTTAAATCATTTAAAGAAGTAGTTAAGATAAGCAATGCAACACCTTTTGGATTAGGAGTTTCAATATGTACAAATAATGTGGCAAAATGGTCTAAATACGTTCATCTATTTGAAGAAGGTGCGGTGTTTTTTAATGAATTAGTTCGTTCAGACCCAAAGCTACCTTTTGGCGGTGTAAAGAAGTCCGGATTTGGACGAGAATTATCTGAAGAAGGTATCCGAGAGTTTACCAATATCAAAACTATTGTTTTTGGGAAAGGATAGACTTGAAAATAGTTAGATTACAAACTCATTATCATCTTATCATTAACCTTTTGTTACAGTTCTCTCCAAAATCACTCTGTTGATGGCTAATCACAAAAAATGTTGATTGGGTTAATTTATGAACATTCAAAATCTCATCAGTCATCACTTTTTTCATTGAATCTTCTACTGCGGAAAGGGGTTCGTCCAACAAAACAATTCCTGCTTTTTGAATTAAAGTTCTTGCCAAGGCTACACGTTGTTGTTGTCCACCGGATAATTTGTTGGGATGGATATTTTCGTGGTTTTTCAAATCGAATTTCTCCAATAATTCTTCTATTTCCAATTCATTTTTTCCTTTTTGGGCATAAGTAATGTTCTGTTTCACGGTCATATTGGGGAACAATGCATAATTTTGAAACATAAAGGCAATATCCCGATTTTGTGGTGGTAGAAAAATCTTGTTTTCTGTGTCGAGAAGTATGTTGTCATCGCTTCTGATAAAACCAAAGTCCGGTTGAATTAATCCGGCAATTATCTTAAATAACGTAGTTTTCCCAATACCTGAATTTCCACTCACGGCAATGAAATTTCCTTCGGCAATTTCCTCGTTTATGTGAAGTGTTTTATCGCCTTCGGAAGTGAAAATTTTATGTTCGATATGGATTTTCATCATCGGTAAAAAGTGAATTTGAATTTTCGGTTTACACTGTAA
>JBKEAG010000005.1:0-2692 GCA_047972025.1 Moheibacter sp. | reverse complement strand
CGAATGGTGTAATGATCTTGACACTGTCTCAACTGTGATCTCGGTGAAATTGTAGTATCGGTGAAGATGCCGATTACCCGCGATGGGACGAAAAGACCCCGTGAACCTTTACTATAGCTTTACCTAGATTCTGGGCACTTGATGTGTAGGATAGGCAGGAGGCTATGAAGAAGGTACGCTAGTACTTGTGGAGCCACCCTAGAAATACGCCCCTTTAATTGTTTGGAATCTAACCTGCGGATGCACGAACAGTGTATGGGGGGTAGTTAGACGGGGGTGGTCGCCACCAAAACACTAACCGAGGCTTCTAAAGGTGTGCACAGGACGATTGGTAACCGTTCGTAGAGTGTAATGGTATAAGCACGCTTGACAGATAGACCCACAAGTAGATCAGGTAGGAAACTAGAGCATAGTGAACCGGTGGTATCAGTATGTAATGGCCATCGCTCAAATGATAAAAGGTACTCCTGGGATAACAGGCTGATCATTCCAAAGTGCTCATATCGACGGAATTGTTTGGCACCTCTATTTCGGATCGTCACATCCTGGGGCTGGAGTAGGTCCCAAGGGTTGTTCTCTTCGCCCATTAAAGTGGCACGCGAGCTGGGTTCAGAACGTCGTGAGACAGTTCGGTCTCTATCTATTGTGATCGTTAGAAGTTTGAGTGGGCTTGACTCTAGTACGAGAGGACCGAGTTGAACGAACCTCTGGTGTATCAGTTGTGCCGCCAGGTGCACCGCTGAGTAGCTACGTTCGGTTAAGATAAGCACTGAAAGCATATAAGTGCGAAACTTGCCACAAGATGAGACTTCTTTTAAGGGTCGTTGGAGATGACAACGTTGATAGGCTACAGATGTAAAGGCAGTGATGTCAAAGTCGAGTAGTACTAATTACCCATAAACTTTGCTAACCGCTCTCTGCTGTTGGTTATTGTTTTTGGATTATTTTTATAATGTAGGATAAGTTATGTATAAAGACCAGTTTTGTCAAAAAATAGTAAAATACCACAAATGACTGATGGCTATAGATAGTCTATATGTCTTAAAAATTTAGGGTGGTTATTGCGGCAGGGCTCACCTCTTCCCATTCCGAACAGAGAAGTTAAGCCTGCCAGCGCCGATGGTACTGCGAAAGCGGGAGAGTAGGTCGCCGCCAGTCTTTTTATAAATCCTCAACCAAATAATAGGTTGAGGATTTTTTTTATATAATAGTTTTTAATTCATTAAAGTAATACTAGAGTTACTTGAGGGTAAATCATTGTTATTGAGCGTGAATTCATCTTTTTCCTTATACTGATTCCTAATATAATATGTTCTTATTTTTAATCTATTAAAGCATATTTTTTTAAAAAATAAACTAATTTTGGTTTAAATTAATCTGAATTGAAACCTAAACCTAAAAAAATATTTAAACGTATGCTCATTGGATTTTTTGCCTTTATTCTTCTCTTTTTTTTAGGGATTTGGGGCTATATGCAACACCCGAAATTTGGGAAAGCGCCATCCGGAGAGCGATTGGAACGAATGAAAAAATCCACTCATTTTGAAGACGGAGTTTTTGAGAATTTAAGTCATACGCCTCAATTAGCGGAAGGTTATACGATGATGGGGGTCCTCTGGGATTTTTTAACCACAAGCTACCCAAATACAACACCTTTGGATTCAATTCCTTCGGTGAAAACCGATTTGAAAAATTTAAATCCAAATGAAAATCTTTTGATTTGGATGGGGCATTCTTCTTATTTCATCCAGTTGTATGGAAAGAAATATTTGATAGATCCGGTTTTGAGTGGAAATGCCTCACCACTTCCGACTACCAAGGCATTTCCGGGAAGTGATGTTTACAAAGTTGAAGATATTCTCGAAATTGATTTTTTATTGATTTCTCATGACCATTATGACCATTTGGATTATGAAACGATTAAAACCTTGAAACCAAAAATTGGGAGAGTAATTACCGGATTGGGTGTAGGTTCGCATTTTGAATATTGGGGGTATAATCCGAAAATAATTACTGAATTGGATTGGAATGAAACTACGGTTCTAAATGATTCAACAAAAATTCATACTGCATCGGCGCGTCATTTTTCCGGTCGGACTTTGAAACGAAACAATACGCTTTGGTTATCCTTTGTACTGGAAACTCCTTCCAAAAAAATATTTATCGGTGGTGATAGTGGATATGATGAACACTTTAAAGAAATAGGAGCGAAGTACGGTCCTTTTGATTTGGCAATCCTAGAAAATGGTCAGTATGACAAAAAATGGCAGTATATTCATTTGCTTCCGGAAGAAGGAGTGAAGGCAGCAAAAGAACTGAATGTGAAAAAATTATTTCCTGTTCACAATTCTAAATTTAAGTTGGGCAATCATCCATGGAAAGAACCGATGGAGCGAATTACAACAGAAGCTGAAAAAGAAGGAATCTCTTTAGTCACGCCTAAAATAGGTGAAATTGTTTTATTGAATGATTCAACACAAACCTTCGAGAAATGGTGGATGGATTTGGATTGACGCAATTCATCCTATAATTTCTACAATTCGTCCGAAACTTTTTTGATACATTTATTGCATAGACGAATTTTGGCTTGTCAAACAATCAAAATTAAAAACTATGCAAAATTTAATCATTCTCATGACAATTGTACTTGCAAGCATTCTGACAATGTTGAATGGACAGTCTAAGTACGAAA
>JBKEAG010000132.1:0-2182 GCA_047972025.1 Moheibacter sp. | reverse complement strand
AAGGTCTTCTAAACCCTAAAAACCGTAAACAATTTATCGGTATGTTCAAATATTTCAAAGGCGAACAAAAAAATATGAAATATATCGTACATTGTGCAACAAAAGAACAATAAGAAAAACGAGGCTGGGACAAAACTAGCTTCTAAATAATCAAAAGCCAGATGTATTTTACAAATTGTAAAATACATCTGGCTTTAATTTTTATACAATAAAAGGACATCTTTTGTTAAAATTTAAGCACCACACAAAAATTTAAAAGAAAGAAGTGTCCCTTATGTTTAAGAATTATATCATGAATCAATTAATTTTACCTTTAGATTTTGAAATGAAATTACAAGATAATGATATTGCTTTCGCAATTCATAGCTTAGTTGAAAGTATCCCAGAAGAATCATTCTATTCATTTCTTCGAAAAGAAGGTTGTCCAGCCTATCATCCTCGCATGATGTTAAAGATTATTTTATGTGGCTATACACAATCTGCTTTCTCAGGTCGAAAAATTGCAGATTTAACAAAAGATAGTATTCGAATGATGTGGCTTGCCCAAAGTTATGAACCTAGTTATCGTACTATTAATAGATTCCGTATCCATCCAGGAATGAAAGAGCTTATTCGTCAGTGTTTTATCCAGTTCAGATGTAAATTAGTTGAGGAAAAATTAATTGATCAACAAGCTATTTTCATCGATGGTACAAAAATTGAAGCAAATGCTAATAAATTTACTTTTGTTTGGAAAAAATCAGTCGAAAACTTTCATCACAATCTTATCGAAAAATCAAATCAACTTTATGATGAACTTCTTAAAAATCAAATCATTCCAGAAATTGAGAGAGAAAATGAAGAACAACTTTCAGTAGAAGAATTAACTAAAGTAGCTGAAAAATTAGAAGAAGTTGTAGAAGATTATACTAAAAGAATAGATAATTCTATAGATACAACTGAACGTAAATCACTTCGTAGTGAACGAAAAACACCAAAACAAATTTTAAAACAAGTAAACGGTTGGATTACACGGAAAGAAAAATATGAAAATGATTTTAAAATTTTTGATGCTCGTAATAGTTACTCAAAAACAGATACTGATGCAACTTTTATGCGAATGAAAGATGATTACATGCAGAATGGACAGATGAAACCAGGATACAATATTCAAATAGCTACAGAAAATCAATATACGCTAGCATATGGTGTATTTCCAAATCCAACAGATACAAAAACTTTATCACCTTTCCTGGATAAAATTGAAGGAGAGTATTTTGAGTTACCTAAATACATTGTGGCAGATGCAGGATATGGTAGTGAGCCTAATTACGATGATATTATTACAAATCGTAACCGAATCCCATTAATAACATATAATCAATATTTAAATGAACAAAAACGAAAATATAAAAAAGATCCTTTCAAGACAAGTAATTGGGAATACGATGAATCAACCGACACATTCACATGTCCAAATGATAAAAAATTAACATTCCAATATCATTCAACACGTGTAGACAAAACTGGATTTAAACGTAATTTTAAAATATATGAATGTGAAGATTGTAGTGGTTGCCCATTGAGAGAAATGTGTACGAAAGCAAAAGAAGGCACAAATCGAAAATTATCAATAAATGAAAAATGGGAATATCAAAAAGAATATGTAAGAGAAAAACTTTCAGAAGAAAAATCTGGTTTAATATACCGTCAACGTAAAATTGATGTAGAACCAGTGTTTGGATTCTTGAAAGCTAATTTAGGTTTCACACGATTTTCATTACGTGGAAAATCGAAGATTGAAACTGACATTGGACTTGCATTGATGGCTGTGAATTTAAGAAAATTTACAGCCATAGGGTAACCAAAATTATCCTAAAATATAAAAAAATGAAATCAAAATTCTGATTTCACTTTTTTATAAAGCTAAAACTTATTTATGTCCCAGCCTCCACGCTGTTGAAAAAAGATTTAGTCAAGAGAAATCCTATATTGATTTCTCTTTTTTACTTTATAATTATTCTTTAATTTGATATGTTAAATATAAACCAACATCTTGTAATGAAAGAAGGTTGGTCCATTTTATTAAGTTTTGTATGATTGCAGTCAACAAAACTTGTGTTTTTACTTTTTGAACTCCTCGGTAGCGTGCGTAACGAAGTCCGTGGAGTTCTTTACTTTGGGCAAAACTTAATTCTACTGT
>JBKEAG010000082.1:0-2999 GCA_047972025.1 Moheibacter sp. | reverse complement strand
AGCAGAGAGGAAGGGATTCGAACCCTCGATACAGTTACCCGCATACTACCTTTCCAGGGTAGCTCCTTCAACCACTCGGACACCTCTCTATTTTAAGGAGTGCAAATTTAAACATTTTTTCTGCTTGGAAAACGAATCAGGAAAATAATTTTTGAGTTTAAACTTGTCCTAATAATGCTATAACTGTTCCTACACCTTTTTCGGATTTTATGATTAGTTGACAATCTATCAGTTCTGCCCGTATTTTCATATTGTTAAGTCCGGAGATTCTCTGAAGTTCTTCTAAAGAAAATCCTTTGCCGTTGTCTGAAATGGTTATTTCTAACTTGTTATTTTCATCAACCTTCACAATAACACTAATTTGTGTGGATGCTGAGTGTTTTACAGAGTTACTGACTGCTTCTTTAATTATAAGTAATAACTGCCTGTTCCAGTATTTTGGAAGCTCTATATTCTCACGGTACAAATTAGTTTCAAGACTTATTTTTATTGGTTCATCTGTAGATATGTCTCTAAGAAATTTATTCGTTCTTTTAATTATTTTCTTTAGAGTGTTGTTTTCCTTTTTGTTGACCCATAGTAAGTCTTTAATATCATTGGTAAAATTATTTAGATTTTTTTCTAATAGGATTGAAAAATGATCAAAGTTCTTTTTATCAAATTGTTGTTGTGCATTTATTTCTTTCAATATGTTATGGGAAGTAATAATCCCGGAGAGTCGGTTTCCAAAGTTATCATGCAATTCATTTGTAATTGAATTTTGGATTTTATCAATTCTCTCTTGTAGTTTTTGTTTTTCTTGGATATAACTTTCTAACTGAATATTTTTCTCATTGAGTTTTTTATTGTTTTTGCTTTTTGTAATTATATAGTACAAAAAGAAGAACATCCCTAAAATTAAAATTACAATCAAAAAGTAAGATTTCATCACTTTGGAACGCTGAGCTTCTATTTCATCCTGGAGCTCTGTAATTCGAGCTTTCTCATATCTATTTACAATATTTATCACAGAAGTTGAAGCATTGTCTTTGTTTTTCAGGCTATAACTATACTCTTTTCCTGCAAAATAATACGCTTGTTCAAATTGATTGTTTCTGGCTGAAATGCGTTTCATCATCAGATACAACTCTTCATAATTAAACAAAGCAGTATTGATGTATCTATTTTCCTCTAAAAGGCTATTTAGTTTATTCAGGTAGGAATATGCCTTGTCATACTCTTTCTGTTCATAAGCATGTTTTCCAAAGTAAAATTGTATTTGCCAGTAGAGATATACATTTTCATAATTATACTGTGAAAGAAGAGTTGCTGTTTCTTTTAATATAAATAACTTTTTAGTTACTTCCTGACCATCTGTTGTGTGGTAGTTTTCTATATTTGTTCTGAGTTTTTTATACAATTCTTCTCCAAAAAAATACTCACTGTAAGGGTCTAGATATATGGTATAATGACGCTCTTCATCTTCCTTAAATAATTCTTTGGTGTTTAATATTTCTTCTGCGAACTCTTCTTTGTCTAAAATTTCTGAATTTTCTACCGTTTTCAATTCTTTTTCCAATTGATTTAGAATCGTTAATGCTTTTAACTTCGTAGAGGAATCATTATGAAAATTATTTAATAAAAAATAAGCTAACTGATATTTTGTAAGAATTTCGCGCTGAGTAAGATCATAAGTATGTGCAAGATCGATTGCCTTTATAAATAGATTGACAGATTCCTTCAAATCGTTGTTGTAACTAATCAAAATAGCTTTGTAAGTAATTAAAGATATAATCTTATCTATCACCTCTGGACTTGAGTCCGTATTTAAATATTCTTGTAGCTTATCACCTACAATACCGGATGTGTATTTAAGTGAATCATATTTAAGTGAATACTGATAGTACTCCATTTTATATACCAATTGATCTATCTCTTTGTTGAACTTCAGAGGCACTTGGGTTGAAGCTAATTCTAATGGAATAAGTATTTTTTCATAGTAATTTACTTTTTCCAAATATTCATCATTATCATAAATACAGAGGTTATAAAAACTCAGATTGGTAAACCATAGTCTTCTACCTGCATCTATCCTGCTAAGGGTATCTTTAGTATTTTCAAAAACATTCCGTAATGAGTCTAAATTATACAACTCTTGCCCAAGGCAAAAAGTAGATAAAAATAAAAAGGTAAGTATTCTCAATGTTGGCATATAGTAAAATTTAACCCCACCATAATGCCAAATAAATATTTACAATAGTGAATAATAGAGTTTTTAATCCAAACAAATTGAACGATTCTCTACAAAATAAGCATCTAACATGGTCGCTAGGTTACTTCAAATATATAACGAAAAATCTCATAATAAACTAGTAATAATTAATAGATTTACACATATTACAACCGTTTTTTAGTAATTTTATCATCTGAAACTATGGGAACAAGGATAAAACATACCGTTATAGTAATTGAAGATGACACTACTCTTTTAGATACCTATAGGTATTATTTTTCATTATTTGACAATTTCACCCTCAAAGGAACGTATAGAAGTATTCCAGAAGCATTGAGTGAATATGAAGAGATTTACCCCAACATCATCATAAGTGATATTTCTATGCCTGAAATAAGTGGAATTGAGGGAATTAAACTATTCAAAGAGCTAGATAGTTCAGTAAAAATACTAATGGTTAGTCTTCATGATGATCTAGGCCATGTCATGGAATCTATAAAAAATATGGCAGATGGTTATATCACTAAACCAATTAATAAAAAGTCACTAAAAAATGCCCTTAATTCTCTTGTAGAAAATGGAGCTCCCCTAAGTACTGACGTCTCAAGAACCTTAATTCAAGTATTTCAAAAAGAAAAAAACAAAATGTTCTCTGACCGCGAACACGAAATACTTGAACTGTTTACAAAAGGATACACATACAAAGACATGGCAGACAAACTTTATGTAACTACAAGTACGATTAATTTTCATATTCAGAATATTTATATGAAACTAGACGTCACAA
>JBKEAG010000038.1:0-34801 GCA_047972025.1 Moheibacter sp. | reverse complement strand
CAGACATAAAAGATGCTACCAAACCAATTGCTCCCAATGCAACTTCTGGTTCATTCGGTAAGCGCCCCGCTACAACGGTATCTGTCAAAGAAATCAACGGCTCTACAATTCCGGCTAAAATAGCAGGAATTGCCAAGCTATTAATTTCTTTAAAACTTACATTTTGCAAATTCAACTTCTACGAAATAAGCTTCTCATCCACTAAATTAGGTAGTGTAACTTTTAACAACGGCTCATCTTCCATCGCACGTTTTATGGCAAAAATTGCTTCTTCATTCCTTGCCCAACTTCTTCTAGCAATTCCGTTGTTTACATCCCAATGCAACATCGACTTCAATCTGTTTTCAGCTTCAGAAGTTCCATCCAACAACATTCCAAAACCGCCGTTGATAACTTCTCCCCAACCGACACCGCCGCCATTGTGAATACTCACCCAAGTTGCGCCACGAAAACTATCGCCAATTACATTGTGTATCGCCATATCAGCTGTGAATTTTGAACCATCGTAAATATTGGAAGTTTCTCGGAAAGGCGAATCTGTTCCTGAAACATCATGATGGTCTCGCCCTAAAACGACCGGACCAATTTCACCATTACTAACTGCATCATTAAACGCCTTAGCAATTTTTATCCGCCCTTCAGCATCAGCATAAAGGATTCTCGCTTGTGATCCGACGACCAATTTATTTTCCTGTGCACCCTTTATCCACGTGATATTATCCTGCATTTGTTGTTTAATTTCATCTGGTGAATTTCTCATCATTTCTTCCAAAACCATGCAAGCAATTTCATCCGTTCTCTGCAAATCCTCAAGTTTGCCTGAAGTACAAACCCATCGGAACGGTCCAAATCCATAGTCAAAACACATCGGTCCCATGATGTCCTGCACATAACTCGGATATTTGAAATCAATTCCATTTTTTGCCATCACATCTGCTCCGGCACGGCTTGCTTCGAGAAGGAAGGCATTTCCATAATCAAAAAAGTAAGTTCCCTTTGTCGTATGCTTGTTGATAGCCCCCGCTTGACGGCACAGACTTTTCTGTACTTTTTCCTTGAACAATTCGGGATTTTCTGCCATCATTTTATTAGACTCTTCAAAACTTAATCCGGCTGGATAATAGCCACCTGCCCAAGGATTATGCAAAGAGGTTTGGTCTGAACCCAAATCTACATAAACATTTTCTTCATCAAACTTTTCCCAAACATCTACGACATTCCCGTCGTAAGCGATTGAAACTACTTCTTTATTTTCTTTTGCTTCGCGAACTCTTTTTACCAATTCATCCAAATCGGAAATCACTTCATCCACCCAACCCTGTTCATGGCGTTTCCAAGTCGCTGCCGGATTCACCTCTGCCGTAACCGAAACCACACCGGCTATATTTCCGGCTTTTGGCTGTGCACCGGACATTCCGCCGAGACCTGCGGTTAAAAATAATTTTCCTGCTGTTCCATTGGAGTCAATTTTTCTTGAACCATTTAAAACCGTAATCGTTGTTCCGTGTACAATCCCCTGCGGTCCGATGTACATATAGCTTCCAGCGGTCATTTGGCCGTATTGAGTTATGCCCAAAGCGTTGAACCTTTCCCAATCGTCTTGAGAAGAATAATTCGGAATCATCATTCCGTTGGTCACAACAACTCTCGGTGCATTTTTGTGTGAAGGAAACAATCCAAGCGAATGACCGGAGTACATCACCAAGGTTTGTTCATCGGTCATTTCCGACAAATATTTCATTGTCAAAAGATATTGTGCCCAGTTTTGAAAAACCGCTCCGTTTCCACCATATGTAATCAATTCTTCGGGGTGTTGTGCAACAGCTGGATCCAAATTATTTTGAATCATCAGCATGATGGCTCGTGCTTGTAAGGATTTACCCGGATATTCATCTATCGGTCGGGCATACATTTCATATTCCGGACGGAATCGGTACATATAAATCCGTCCGTATTTTTCCAGTTCCTCTTTAAACTCCGGCAATAATTCAGCATGAAACTTTGGTTCAAAATAACGCAAAGCATTTTTCAAAGCGAGTTTCTTTTCATCTTCTGAAAGGATTTCTTTTCGTTTCGGTGCGTGGCTGAAATTGGAATTTAACGGTTTTGAATTGGGGAGTTCAACTGGGATTCCTTGTTGTATGATTTGTTGAAATTGTTCGGTTGTCATTATTGTTTGTTTTTGAGCAACCTTGTCAAGGTTTGAAACCTTGACAAGGTTAATTTAAAATTCTTCTAATTTAATTTCTTTACTATGAGAAAATATGAAATTCTCTTTATTTTCAAATAATTGAATTGCTGCATTACGATTTAAATTGGTATTTGTTGTTCCAATTAGAGTTTGGAAAGAAGAATATTTGTAGTTTTTAAAGTTCGTAACTATTGAATGATTTTCAGGGTTTTGATGAATGTAAATCATAGCTTTTCTAAGATAATCTTCTGAGTTTATTTCTTTTCTTTTAAAGGGAGATTCAATTAAAGCACCGTGACGGTTGTTTTCTTTATTAAATGCCTGTGAATAGGAATTAAAAATTTTGGAAAACTGTTTTGAAAAAATATTTCTTGGAGCATGCAAACCTGCCTCAGCCTTATCAAGGTTTAAAACCTTGATAAGGCTCTCTACTTCTTTCTCAGATTTAATTTTCACAAGTAAATGAAAATGATTTGGGAGTAAACAGTAGGCGTAAACTTCACAAACCGGATTAAGTTTATCAAAAACTTTGTTCAAAAAATAATTAAAATTTCGATCTGATTTAAAAATAACTTCTCCATTGACACCACGATTGTAGATATGATAAAATTTATTGGGTTCTATGGGAGTATTTCTAATGTCCATTTTTGCTTCTTTGAAACTTTTCGGTTTTTTTTGTTATGTAACCTTGTCAAGGTTATTTTCAGAGTGAATATTAACCTTAACAAGGTTAATTAATCAACCCCTTCAATTTCTCTCCTTGAATCAATTCAATAATCGAATGGATATCTTCCCCAATTAATCGATCATCTTCCAATTTCGGAACTTGAGTTCGAACCAAATCAAAAACTTCTTCAATAATTGGACTCGATTTTAAAGGTCGTCTGAATTCCATTCCCTGACAAGCATACATCAATTCGATTGCGAGAATTTTCTCCAAATTATTCAACACCTGATTGAATTTTCGTCCGGAAATACTTCCCATGGAAACATGGTCTTCTTGACCAAGCGAAGTAGGGATGCTATCTGCTGAAGCAGGAAAGCACAAGGTTTTATTTTCCGTAACCAAAGCTGCTGCCGTGTATTGCGGGATCATAAAGCCGGAATTCAATCCCGATTTTTCGGTTAATAATCGAGGTAGCCCAAATTTTCCTTCAATCAACAAATAACTTCTTCTGTCTGAAATATTTCCCAATTCGGCTGCTGCCAATGTTGCATAGTCCAATACCATTGCCAAAGGTTGTCCATGAAAATTACCTCCGGAAATTGCAGTTTTTTCATCCAAAATAATCGGATTGTCCGTTACCGAATTCAATTCTGTTTCCGTCATTTCTTTCAGATGCCTCCAAGCATTCCGTGAAGCACCGTGAACTTGAGGCATACAACGAAAAGAATATGGATCTTGAACACGGTAAAAATCTTGATTTTCAACAATTTCAGACCCTTCTAAAATAGTCCAAATTCGATCTGCCACCAATTTCGTTCCTTCATACGGACGAACTTCATGCAGTTCTTGCATAAACGGTGATTTATTTCCGGAAAAGGCATCCAAACTCATAGCACCAATTATATCTGCCAAATTGAGTAAATGGTTCATCTTGTCTAACCCAAATATAGCGTGAGCCAATATAAATTGCGTACCGTTAATCAAAGCCAATCCTTCTTTGGCTTGAAGTTCGATTGGATCTAAACCATGCTCTTTCAAAACCTCTATTGTAGCAACCGGAATACCGTTTTTCCAAACTTTCCCTTCACCAATCAATGGTAAAAACAAATGGGATAGCGGAGCTAAATCACCGGAAGCACCAACTGAACCTTGTTCAGGAACTACGGGAATTATGTCCTTTTCAATAAACATTAAAATCCGTTCATACGTTTCCATTGAAATTCCTGAAAATCCCTTTGCCAAAGCATGTGCCTTTGTAATTAACATAAGTTTGGAGAGTTCTTTGGAGATCGGATTTCCAACACCCACTGCATGACTGATTAGCAAATTTCGTTGCAGTTTACTTGTTTCTTCTTTTGATATTTTTGTGTCCCAAAGTGGACCAAAGCCAGTATTGATACCATAAACCGTCATATCAGAATTGACGATAGCTTCCACATTGGATTTGGATTTTAGGATTTGATTTTTCCCCTTTTCATTAATCTCTACCTTTTTCTGCAAATGGAGAACATCTATCACGTCTTCCAAAGTAAAATGGTCAACACCGTATTTTTTCATTCTTTAATTTCTTCTTTTAAGAGGTATCAAAGATACGGAAATCAATCAGTAGCGAAAACTGTAAAATCTTTAAAGTTTGAATGAATTGTAATGCTTAAATTTGCAAATTATCAAAACAATTAAAATGTCAGATAACGATATATACGATGAAATTGGTGACGAGCATTTCGGTTCTCACCATGATACACCTATGCGTAAAGATGCGTTTGAGTTGAGCAATGAGGAAAAAATTTCCAAAATTGAAGATGATTTTGTAAAAATTATGGAAACGCTTGGTTTGGATTTAACTGATGATAGTTTGAAAGGAACGCCAAAACGTGTCGCAAAAATGTTTGTGAATGAAATTTTTGGTGGACTGCATCCAGACCGTAAACCCAAAATGTCCACTTTTGAAAACAAGTACAAATACAATCAAATGCTTGTAGAGAAAGACATTACGGTTTATTCGACTTGTGAACATCATTTTTTACCAATCGTGGGGAAAGCACATATTGGGTATATTTCAAACGGACGGGTAATAGGGCTTTCCAAGATGAACCGAATTGTGGATTACTTTGCAAAAAGACCACAAGTACAAGAACGATTAACCATGCAAATAGTAAAAGCGATGCAGGATGCCTTGGGCACAGCTGATGTTGCTTGTGTGATTGATGCAAAGCACCTATGTGTAAATTCACGTGGAATCCGTGACATTGACAGTAGTACCGTAACAGCAGAGTTAGGAGGTATTTTCAAAACTGATCCAACAACAAGAAGAGAATTTTTACACTATATTGGCGTGCATACGAAGTTTAATGTTTAACTAACGCAAACGAATTAAACCATACTCTCAACGCTCATTCCAAAACACAAAACCCAAATGATAAAAGAACACAATTTAAAAGTACATAATTCGCTAGGAGGTGAAAAAGAAACCTTTGTTTCGATTAACAAAGACAGCGTTGGAATGTACGTTTGTGGTCCAACCGTATACAGTAATGTTCATTTGGGAAATGTACGTACATTCATGTCGTTTGATATGATTTATCGGTATTTGGTACATTTGGGATACAAAGTACGCTACGTTCGAAATATTACCGATGCAGGACATTTGACAGATGACGGAAACATTGAAAACGATCGATTTATAAAACAATCCAAATTAGAAAAATTGGAACCGATGGAAATCGTTCAAAAATACACAGTAGATTTTCACAATGTGCTGAAAGCATTTAATTTACTGCCGCCAACAATTGAGCCTACGGCTACCGGACATATTTTGGAACAAATAGAATTAACTCAAAAATTAATCGAACTTGGACTTGCGTATGAGGTGAATGGTTCTGTTTATTTTGATGTGAAAGCGTACAATGAATGCGATTTGAATTATGGTGAGCTAAGCAATCGAAACATTGAAGAGTTGATTTCCAATACACGGAATTTGGATGGTCAGGGTGAGAAAAAAAATCCGGCTGATTTTGCACTTTGGAAAAATGCTTCCCCTAGCCATATCATGCGTTGGGGTTCACCTTGGGGCGAAGGTTTTCCGGGCTGGCATTTAGAGTGTACGGTGATGAGCACAAAATATTTGGGTGAATTTTTTGATATTCACGGTGGTGGTATGGACTTGAAATTCCCACATCATGAATGTGAAATAGCACAGGCAAAAGGTGTAAATAAACATGAGCCCGTAAAATACTGGTTACATACCAATATGTTAACCATGAACGGGCAACGGATGAGTAAATCAACGGGGAATTATATTTTACCAATGGAATTAGTAAGTGGTGAAAATAACTTTTTTGAAAAGTCCTTTCACCCGAGTATTGTTCGATTTTGCTTTATGCAGGCACATTATCGCAGTGTTCTCGACATTTCAAATGATGCCATGGTCGCTAGTGAAAAAGGCTATAATCGGTTGATGGAAGCCATGAAAACCTTGAGTTCAATTTTTCCTTCAGACGAATCAAGTTTTGACATAAAAGCATGGATTACGGAATGTTATGCTGCAATGGATGATGATTTCAATACACCAATACTTATCTCACAATTATTTGAAGCCGTTCGGATGGTAAACGGTGCAAAAGCCGGAACTGAAAAGTTGACTGCATCCGATATTGAATTATTAAACTCAACCATGAATGTCTTTGTTTTTGATATTTTGGGATTGGAGTCAGAACAAGAAATTTTAGGTGATTCGGGAAAGCTTGATGGTGTTATCCAAATACTCATCAAAATGCGTAACCAAGCTCGCACCGATAAAAACTTCGCATTGTCTGATCAAATCCGTGACGAACTGCTTTCAATCGGACTTCAATTAAAGGACGGAAAAGAGGGGACGGAGTATTTTATCAATTAAATTATGAAATGTAGAATTTTATTAGATGAAATTATAATTATAAAAATTCACAAAGGACTTCTAAAATAAAAAAGACACCAAAATCTCAGTAAAAAAATTCTAGTGTCTTTTTTTGATTAAATAATTTAAGTATTTTCTAAAAATGTACCTTTTTATTACTCTATCTGAAAAAGGGATTTCCAATAGGAAAATATAACAAATATCAGTTTACCTATTGTCGTTCTCCTTTCTTTTTACACCTTTTAAGCATCTAGAGCTTCTGCTCCTCCTACAATTTCAAGTATTTCATTTGTAATTGCTGCTTGACGCTCTTTATTGTATTGTAACACTAATTCTCTACGAAGAGCTTCAGCATTATCTGTTGCTTTGTGCATGGCTGTCATACGTGCTCCATGCTCTGATGCGTTTGAGTCTAAGATTGCTTTGTACAATTGTGTTTTGAGTGTTTGTGGAATCAAATCAGTTACAATTTCTTCTTTAGATGGCTCAAAGATGTAGTCTACTGCAGATACTTTTGTCTCCAGTTCATCTGTTTTAATCTCAACCGGTAAGTATTGCTCATCCATCACAACCTGCGTAGCTGCATTTTTAAAATGATTGTACACAATTCGTACTTGGTCATACTCATTTCCGCTAAACTTCTGAACTACCTCTTCTGAAATAGAGGCTACTTCATCAAAATTAAGATTATCCCAAATTGATGATTTGTTTTTATAAATCTTGGCTTGTTTGTGAAGTAAGTCATGTCCTTTTTTACCAATAGTTAACAGCTCTACTTCTATACCTTTTTCTTTAGATTCAGAGAGTATAGCATTCGTCTTTTTAATAACATTGGAATTAAAAGCTCCCGCCAATCCTCTATTTGACGTTACAGTGATAAGTAATAGTTTTTTCACTTCACGCTGTACAGTCAACTCTCCACCTGCGTTACTGTCTAATGTAGAGCTAATATTCTGGAGAATATCTCGTAGTTTATTCGCATAAGGTCGAAGTTGAGTTACGGCATCTTGCGCACGTTTCAGTTTTGCGGCAGAAACCATCTTCATAGCACTGGTAATCTGCATAGTCGAGCCGACTGATGTAATCCTACTTCGTATTTCTTTTAAGTTTGCCATTGTAGCCTATTGTAAAAATGTACTGTTTAAAATGAGTACAAAACTTGATTAATTATATTGAGCAGTTGTATCGTTAATAATTGCTTTTAATTGATCTACAATTTCATCTGAATATTTCCCTTCACGAACTTGGTTCAACAATTCACTGTGACTATTTCTCAAGAGAGAAAGGAAATTAGATTGCCATTCTTTTACTTTTTCTACAGGTACATTTTTCAACATACCGTTTGTTCCTGCTAATATGATTGCAACTTGTTCTTCTACCGGAATTGGTGAGTTTACGTTTTGTTTCAGAATTTCAACATTTCTTTCTCCTTTTCCAATTACAGCCATGGTCGCAGCATCTAGGTCTGAACCAAATTTAGCAAATGCTTCTAATTCACGGTACTGTGCTTGGTCTAGTTTTAATGTTCCCGATACCTTTTTCATTGGCTTTGTCTGTGCGTTTCCACCCACACGAGATACAGAGATACCTACATTAATTGCCGGACGAATACCTGAGTTAAATAAATCTGACTCTAAGAATATCTGCCCGTCTGTAATCGAAATTACATTGGTTGGAATATATGCTGATACGTCACCTGCTTGTGTTTCAATAATTGGAAGAGCCGTCAAAGACCCTCCTCCTTTTACTTTTCCTTTTAGGGATTCCGGTAGGTCATTCATTTCTGCTGCTACTTTATCATCAGCAATTACCTTTGCTGCACGTTCCAATAAACGTGAGTGAAGGTAGAAAACGTCTCCCGGATAGGCTTCACGACCTGGTGGACGACGAAGTAGTAACGATACCTCACGGTAAGCTACTGCTTGTTTTGACAAATCATCATAAACAACTAGTGCCGGACGACCTGTGTCACGGAAATATTCTCCAATTGCAGCTCCTGCCATTGGTGCATAAACTTGCATTGGTGCCGGGTCTGATGCGTTTGCTGCAACTACTACGGTATATTTATCAGCTCCGTGTGCTTGTAACGTATTCATAATCTGAGCTACAGTAGATCCTTTTTGTCCTACAGCGACATAAATACAGTAAACAGGCTCACCTCTATCATAAAATTCTTTTTGATTCAAAATTGCATCTAGTGCAACTGATGTTTTTCCTGTTTGACGGTCTCCAATAATCAACTCTCGCTGACCTCTACCAATTGGAATCATGGAGTCAACAGAAACAATCCCGGTTTGTAAAGGTTCACTTACCGGCTGACGGTAAATTACTCCCGGTGCTTTACGTTCGATTGGCATTTCAAATAGTTCTCCTTCAATCGGACCTTTACCGTCAATTGGGTTTCCTAACATATCAACTACTCGGCCCAACATCCCTTCACCTACTCGGATTGAGGTAATTCGGTTGGTACGTTTTACGGTGTCTCCTTCTTTTATTTCTTTGGATTGCCCTAGAATCACAATACCTACATTGTCTTCCTCTAAGTTAAGGACCATTCCTTCCAATCCATTGGAAAATTCTACTAGCTCACCATATTGAGCATTGTCTAATCCGTAAACACGTGCAATACCATCTCCAACACTTAGTACTGTTCCTACTTCTGACATTTCTACGTTTACGTCAAAATTGGAAAGTTGTTGTTTTAATATCGCTGATACTTCAGCCGGTTTGATTTCTGCCATTTCTGTTTATTTAAAATTTAGGAATGTATTCGTTTTTGTCAAATTCTTTTTTCAATCGGAATAACTTGGACTTTACACTTGTATCGATTTGTTTATCTCCTACACGTAGTATAAATCCGCCTATCAAACTTGAATCTACTTTGTTTTCTATTTCATAGGTATAATCATTACCAATCGTAGCTTTTGCTTTTTCTACTATTTCATTTATTAAACCATCATTTAGTTCAGTAGCTGTTATTACTTCTGCTTTGTGAACGTTGTTTAGTTGGTTGTATAAATAATGGTATTGTTTTGTGATTTCTTTTAAGCCTTTTTCTCTACCGTGGTTGATCACTAACTGGATAAAATTTTGCGTAGTAGGCGAAAAGTCTTTAAAGATAATTTTTGCTACTTCTACTTTTTTTCTTGAATCCAAAATAGGTGAACTCAAGAATTGATTTAGTTCGCGGCTGTCTTGAACTGCCTTTTGCAAATCCATCATTTCTTGATTGATTTGTTGGGTTTGCCCAGACTCAACTGCAAATTGCATCAGTCCTTTGGCGTATCTTTTTGCTGCACGAAATCCTGCCATTGCTTAATTAGTTTAAATTCGCTTCGTTAATGATTTCTTTTGCTAATGATTCTTGTGCTGTCTTATCACTTAACTCTTTGTTTAATACTTTTTCAGCTACATCTATTGACAGGTGTGCAATTTGATTTTTCAGCTCAGTCATTGCTGCCATTTTTTCATTTTGTATAGCTTGTTTTGCCCCCTCTACTAAACGGTCTGCTTCTACTTGTGCTGTTTCTTTTGCTTTTGCTACAATGCTGTCTTTTGTTTCTCTTGCTTCTTTTAAGATTGCATCACGCTCTATTTTGGCTTCTTTTAAAATCTTATCATTTTCTGATTTTAATTGTGCCATTTCTTCTCGTGCTTTCTTTGCTTCGTTTAAAGCATCTTCAATCGACTTTTCTCTATCATTTACAGCATTTAAAATAGGTTTCCAAGCAAACTTTCTTAATAATAACAGTAATATCAAGAACAATATGGTTTGCCAAAAGAACAACCCGAACGAAAAATCACTAATTAATTTTTCCATGTTTTTATTTTTCTATTTCGTTTTTGTTTAATTAAAAAGAGTCTGCTGCAACCAACCGTTGCAGCAAGACTTTAATTTGAATGGTTAAACTGCAAATAATGCTGCAAAACCAATACCTTCAATCAACGCTGCTGCAATCAACATCGCTGTTTGGATTTTTCCGTAAGCTTCAGGTTGGCGAGCGATACCCTCCATGGCAGAACCACCGATTTTACCGATACCGATTCCTACACCGATTACTACTAAACCTGCTCCTACAATTGCTGGAATTTCCATAGACATAGTTATAAAATTTATTTAATTAAACTTATATTTTAATTTTTGTTTCAATTTAATGCGCTTCTTCGTGTTCTGCTGCTGCAAAACCAAAGTACAAGGCTGATAACATTGTAAAAATGTAGGCTTGTAATAATGCTACTAATAATTCAATTAACGAAATCACAAATGCTAATCCAAATGATAGTGGACCTCCAATCCAACTTTTAAAGATGAAAATCAATCCAATTAAACTCATTAACACAATATGCCCTGCTGTCATGTTAGCATACAATCGGATTAATAGTGAAAATGGTTTAATGAATACTCCTAACAGTTCTATTGGAATTAATATGATGTACAATGGTATTTTTGCAATCCACGGCATTGAATTTCCCAAAGGGTCAAATATATGTGCCCAATATGTTTTTGTTCCTGTAAAGTTGGTCAAAAAGAACGTAAAAAGTGCTAAAGCTACTGTAACAGCTATATTTCCTGTTACATTTATTCCTAGTGGGGTTAGCCCTAAAAGGTTTAGAAACCATACAAAAAAGAAAACAGTCAATAGAAATGGCATGTACTTTTTGTACTTTTTTTCTCCAATATTTGGAATTGCAATTTCATCGCGAATGTATAATACAATCGGTTCAAAAAATCGCCCGGCTCCTTTTGGCAAACTTGCTCCATTTTTATAGTTACGTGCTAGTCCCCCAAAAATTAGGAACAATAAGATTCCTGTAAAAATTATGGTAACAACACTTTTTGTGATTGAAAAATCTAGTGGTTTCGCATTTGTGGGATGATGCTCTTCGTCATATTCTATTGTTCCCGCTGCATCGGTTTTATAAATTTTCCCGTGGTATAGTTTGTAAAAACTCCCTCCTTGCTCTGTCAATTGCTTTTCATTATCAAAAGCAGAAGACATGAAAAACTTCACTCCATCATCAAATAAAATTACGGGAAGCGGGAAGCCATATTCTTTCCCTGTTTCACTATCTGAAAAGAAAATAAATGAATGTGCATCTTGTAAGTGATGATTAATATCTGCCTTGATTTCGTCTTTTAAAGAAACTTCACCATGCTCTCCTTCAGAAGCTGTTGCTCCATGAGTTGGTTCAGAAGCAAAAAGAAAAGGCTGTAAAACCAAGATAGCGAAAAGCGTAAAATATTGACGCATAGAATTTATCATTAACTTCTTTTTTGTGGCGCAAAAGTAATACATATTTCCCAAACTAGGAAACTCTATTTCTCTGCTTTTTGTCATTTTTTTGGATTCAATAAAAGTCTTGATGTAAAAATGGTAATCAACACCAAGCTAAAAAGGTATAAAACGATGAAACTAATTTTATATTCTCGTACATTAATTTCTTCAAAATTCATCATAAAAAGCTTTGCCACAAATAGTTTTAGAAAAACAATTCCTAGAAAAATAAAACCCAATTGTTTGTGAATAATTTTGTTGAACAAAGCAATGGACAGCAATACCAACAAACACATGGATGTTGTAAACAAATAAATTTGAGTAAAGTCCAATTCTGACTGAACTCCAAATTTAAATATTAAATAGTGAGTTAATACAATTGTTAAAAACCCAATAAAGTATAAAAATGCATTCTGAAAATCTTTCATGTGTTATATTCTTCTTCTTTCTAAAAATTATTGCATTCTTTTTAATTGCCTCAATGTTAAATACAATGAAGCTACAAGCCCCAAAAGTGCAGCCAACATTGTAAAATATTTTTTGTCACTTGAGTTCCACATTTCATCTGCTTTTCTTCCCAACCAAATGAACATAAACATAACTGCCATCATTTGAAAAGCTATTCCCGTCAATTGTAGATATTTATTGACATTTTTATTTTTGTTCTCCTCTGCCATTGGAATTTGTAACTTTGCAAAAAAGTTGACTTGGCAAAGATAGGAAACATAACCTTACCCGAATTTCCTCTGTTACTTGCACCTATGGAAGATGTGAGCGACCCACCTTTTCGTCGTTTGTGTAAAATGCACGGTGCTGATTTGATGTATTCGGAGTTTATTTCTTCTGAAGGACTGATTCGTGATGCTATAAAAAGCAAAAAGAAACTGGACATTTTTGACTACGAACGCCCCGTTGGTATCCAAATTTTTGGGGGTGATGAAGAAGCCATGGCTATGTCTGCCAAAATTGTAGAAACTGTACAGCCGGATTTGGTAGACATTAACTTTGGTTGTCCTGTAAAAAAAGTTGTTTGCAAAGGAGCTGGGGCCGGAGTTTTGAAGGATATAGATTTGATGGTTCGGCTGACTAAAGCCGTAATTAAAAGTACACACCTACCTGTAACAGTCAAAACCCGTTTGGGTTGGGACCATGACAACATCAACATCCAAGAAGTTGCCGAAAGACTACAGGAAACGGGAATAAAAGCCTTGTCTATACATGGGCGAACCCGAGCTCAAATGTACAAAGGCGAAGCAGACTGGACTGAAATTGCTAAGGTAAAAGCCAACCCTAATATTGAAATTCCTATTTTTGGAAATGGAGATATTAATTCTCCCGAAAAAGCAGTAGAGTATAAAAAAAAATACGGTGTAGATGGCATTATGATTGGTCGTGCTGCAATTGGCAATCCTTGGATTTTTAACCAAATTAAACATTACATAGAAACAGGTAATCATTTGCCCTTACCTTCTTTAGCTGAACGGGCTGAAGCAGCAAAACAGCATCTAATTTGGGCTTGTGAGTGGAAAGGTGAACGAACCGGAATTCTAGAAACTCGCCCTCATTATACCAATTATTTCAAAGGGATTCCTCACTTTAAACCTTATCGACAAAAATTAGTTACTACTGATGATTTAAGCGAGTTATTTGATACTTTGGAAGAAGTTACACAGTTTGAAAATTTAGAGATATAAAAAAAATCACTATATTTCTCTTTTTATTTTTAATCTCATTAAATGAAAAAATTAGCTTCATTTGGTTTACTCGTTATTTTTGGACTTGGGTATTCTCAAATTACTCAATCAATTGTCAATAAAGAAAAGTTTGAGCAATCTGGGTTTCCCTATAAAGGAAAACGTGTTTTACAGGTTGAAAATATCTTGACGACACAGGAAGAAAACCTTTTTGTTTTTTCAAAAAATGAAAGAGGTTCAACACAAGATTCGCTTTACATTCAACAATTCAAAAAACAAAATGACAATTGGATCATTACTGCCGAAAAAGTGATTGCAGAGGAGGGTATCATCACCTCGGTATGGGATATGAGAAAGGCCTTTTTTGATGCAGATAAAGATGGTATTGCTGACGTTTTGTTTATTTATTCCAAACATCCAAAAGATGATTTGGACACACAATTGGATGTAGTCCTACTACTTATTTATAAAAATGAATTTTACACCATCGGAAATACCGGAGAAGACAATTACAATTCTGAATTTGACTATTATGAAGCTGGTATTCATAGCTTGCCAAAAGCAGTGCAAGAAACGGTATTTGACTATTGGAAAAAACTAGATAAATCATAATGAAGTTTTCAGTCGCTTTTGTTTTACTATTTATAATGATTTCCTGTAAAAAGGAAATTGACATTGTTGCTTATTCTGATAATCAAATAGAAGGTTCAACTTCAATTGCTCCAGAAAAAACGAATCTTACAAATGCACAACAAAAAATATCAGATGCTGCATTATCCATTGTTGACCCAAATATAATTTATGATCCAACATATTTTTCTATTGATTATCCGAATGGTGATGTACCTACAAGCAAAGGCGTTTGTACCGATGTAGTTATCCGTACGTACCGAAAGTTAGGGATTGACTTACAAAAAGAAGTTCATGAGGATATGAAACGTAATTTTTCACTTTATCCTAAAATTTGGGGGTTAACGAAAACCGATACCAACATAGACCACAGACGTGTTCCTAATTTGATGTTTTTTTTCTCTCGCTTTGGAGAAGAAAAATCTATGGAAATAGTTGCTGAAGATTATCTCCCCGGAGATATTGTTTGTTGGCGATTATCTAATGGAATGACACACATTGGAGTTGTTGTTGACAGGAAATCGAGTGATAATGAACGCTTCAAAATTGTCCACAATATTGGTGGTGGACAGGTTTTGGAAGATGTGCTTTTTAACTATAAAATCATTGGACATTATTTTTACGCACCTAATTCTATCAATGACTAAGTAAATAGATACCACTTTACTCCAAATTGGATTTTGAAATCTCTATAGGGAATGAAAGGCGCACTGTAATAATTATTTTTTCCCCAAAGAGCGTTGAAATGATCGGCTCGTAAATAAATCCGCATCCTATCAACTTTTAAATTCAAGAAAAAATCTATGAGTGGATAGCCTCCTATTTTCTGAATACCAAATTCGTCATTGGTTCGTTGTAGCATAAATTCATTTGTCACAGGAAAAAATTCTCTTGACTCAAACTTTGTAAAGTAATTTCCGTTAAATCCAATTTGTACTTCTGCTTTATCATTAAACACTTTACTCTGCCAGTAAACCGAAGCACGGGCAATGAAATCAGGCAAAGGCATATAATCTTCATTTTGAGTTACTTGTTGGTACTGCAAAGTAGTTCTTAGATTAAATTTCCGACATGACAGTAGATTATTTGTCTGAATTTGAAAAAGTGCTATACTTCCATCTAGTTGATGTGGACGGAAGTCGGTTCCGGTATAAACATAGTTTTCTACGTTATACAAATTTGCTTCAATACTTGTCTGAATTTTTTCTAAATCAATTTTTCCAAATAACTTTTGTGTGTTGATATTGTCAAAACTATAATTGTAATAATTAAAATCCTTATAAAAACTTTGATTGTAATATAGATTTAATGATGGGAAAGCCGACTCAATCAATGCTCCGCCTATAAGGTGATAACCACTAACCGGCTGAATGTCTAGCTCTGTACTGATATGGTATTGATTTTTAAATACATCTCCTGATTTAAATTCTGTATCAACCGTTAATTTAATTCGTTTATTCCAATCAAAATATAGTTTTCCTACGAATCCTATCAAATTATCATCAATTGACTTGGGAATATTAATCAGCCCTTGTGAGAGTGCTTCATTTGAATATAATTTTAGATTTTCATAGCGCAACCCCGCCTCTAACAAAAGTCGTTCACCCCATTTAAATTCTAAAGTAGATGTGTTTTGAAGTGTTTCAAAAAACTTTCTATTTCCTCTGTCTACATCAGAAAAAATGGGACTTTTATAATAGTCTTCTGCGGTAGATTCTCCATAAAAATACTTTTGTTTTTCATATGTGAAGATGTTTTTTATCCGAATGGGTGTATGCAATTCTGTTGAGTCGGATAGAGATTTTCTAAACAATCCATAACTTGCTCCTAAATGAAAACGACGAGAGTCAAACTGGGTACCGGCATAATCTAAATTAACAGCAATATTTTGTCTATTGGTTGTTCGAAGGCTGTCATCATGCTCAAATTCATTTAAATTAGAAATTCCCCCATTTTCTTCATTATCAATGTTTTGAGAAGCAAAATGTGTCCATAATTTAAATCGTTTATTTTTGGATTTGTAGCTTATGGTAGTGATAATAGCATTGTTTGCAGCCAATTGATTTTGATAACGCCCTACTGAACGCAGACCACGATACCGAACGGAATAGTTGAACTGTGATGTTAAATTATGTGTAAACATGGTAGACAAATATTGCCCTTCGCGCCAACCGTTTTCGTATATAAACTCCGTTGTAGGTGTTTTCACATCATAGTACCGAATATCATCCGGGTAGAGGTAGTTTAACGATTTTCCTGTTGGAAGCAGTTGGTTTCTAAATCTTGAATTTTCGTATTGAAGTGGGTTCAATGTTTGCCCGGGATTGGACAAAGGCATGTTTCCAAATAAATCTTTTTGTATAAAATTCTGTCGATAAAAGCTCTCAATGGTTAAAGCTGTGTCTATAACTATTGGATTAATGTCTTTTTCTGTCCAGTATTTATAGTCTGAAATAGTTGGTGTATAAACTTCTAGGCTGTCATTGGCTACTTCTCTTTTTCCAAACTCTTGTAACGAGTCTCGAATGGCATTGGGGTCATCAAGGTTTTGATTGATTTGTGCGTAAATCAATTGAAATCCAAAGGAAAAAAAGAAAAGTCCAAACAGGTAACGCATGAAAATGGTTTGAATTGGACAAAGTTAATAGAAATTTGGAATAAAAAAACCCACTCTTACCGAGTGGGTTTGCTATATGCTAAAAATAGCTTTTACCTAATATTTACTTTTAATATCCAAATAATTCTTCTAATGAAACTTCTTGTACATCACCCATTTTTTGAACAGCGTTCCAGTCTAAGTTCTCTTTTTTACCAATTAGTCCAACATTAAACTTTTTATTTTTAATGTGATTATTAAAAAATGATTCTAAATCAGACATTGTCATTTTTTGTGTTTGAGTATAGATATCTTTATTTATATCATAATTAATACCTCTTTTCTGTAATCCAAGCCAGTAAAAGAAAATTCTAGCCTTAGAAGTTCGTTGAGTCGCAATCTGTTTCAATGCTGCATTTTTAGAGTTCTGAAATTGATTTTCTGCTTGTGGCATAGTTGTCATCAAGTCTTGTAATGCATTTAGAGCTTGTGGCAATTTATTTGCTTGCGTACCAATGTAGGCATTTACATAATTGTATTTATCTGCATCACCTGCATTTGTGTAAAAGCAATATGCTGAATAAGCTAGAGATTTAGATTCACGAATCTCTTGAAAAACAATAGAAGAAAGTCCTGCTCCAAAATATTCATTAAAAATTCCTGAAGGAGTTAGTAATTCCTTATCAAACTTTCCTTCACGAGAGCGAAGTGAAATCTCAGCCTGAACCATGTCATATGGAGCAAAATATAACTTACCATTGGTTTCAGGTTGTGGGTACTCTTTTGCAGGAGGAATTGCTAATTTTTTACCGAAATTATGATAATTTTTTATTGCTTTTTTCGTGCCTACTAAATCATTTCCATAATAAAAAATTTGATGATTGTAATTTAAAAAATTTTGAATTATAGTAGTTAGCTCTTTAGGATTTATTGCACGTAACTCTTGCTCTGAAAGAACATCTCTAAACCTACTATTTTTTCCATACATAGTGTAATTACTTAAAGCGCGCTGAATGCTATTTTTTTGTGTTTTAGCATCATTTCTTCCTTTTAGGATTAAATCCACATAGTTTTGATAGGCTTCTGAAGATGGTTCTACATTGGCAAGTAAATGCTCAAAAAGTTCAATTCCCTTTGCTAGATTTTCTTGTAATCCTCTTATGTACACAAAAGTTCTTTCACTTCCGGTACCAACACCATAGTTAATACCTAGTTTATAAAATTCTTTTTTAATGTCCCCTGGACTATATTTTGTGGTCCCTAAATAATCAAGATAATTTATAGCAAGTTTAAGTTTTTTATCATTATCTGAACCCATTTCTGTTATATAATATAGAGATGAAAGGTCATTCGTTGTATTTTTAATGGAAGCAAGTTTTGTATCATTGATAGTTTCACGTTGAATTGATTCATCAAAATCTACAAATACCGGTTGGATTGGGGTTGTTGTATATTTTTGGAAGTCTTTATAAAATTGAGATTCATTTTCACGGTTTAAATTAATTGGTGTGATTCCAGGGTTCTCTACACGAATCAGATCTTTATTTTCACCTTGTCGTTTATAGACGATAACATAGTTATCATTATAATTATCATTGGCAAATTTCACAATATCAGCCTTTGTGATTTTGGAAAGTTCGTCTAATGATGAAACATATTCTTGCCAACTTTGTTCTAAAATAAAAGTTTGATACATATTGGAGGCTAACCAACCTACATTTTCTAAAACATTTTGCTGTTCTTTTTTGAAATCATTTACAACTGCTTTCAACATCCATTCATCAAATTCTCCTTTTTTAACTTTCTCAATTTGTTCTAAAATCAAATCTTTTACTTCATCTAGCGTTTGACCTTCTTTTGGTATTCCATTAAAAAAGTGTGTAGAATAATCTTTCATAATTTGGGGAGAACATCCGGCATACTGAGCTTTTTGTTTTTGATTAATATCCAAATCTATTAAACCTGCGGTATTATTACTTAGAACCATGTCCATGATTTGTAATAATTTTGCATCTCTAGTTTTAGCTCCACCTAGACGAAATCCCATTTGAAGTCTTTCGGCAGAGGGGCTGAATACTTCTACTTTTTCTATTGATTTAAGAGGTATTTCTTTTGCTACATAACGGTTGGGTTCTGTTCCTTTTTTGAAACTTCCAAAATACTTATCTACCATTTTTATAGTACTATCAAACTCTAAATCACCAACCAGTACTACTGCCATATTATTGGGAATATAGTACTCATTAAAATAATTATCAATAGCAACCAATGAAGGGTTTTTCAAGTGTTCAGATGTGCCTATTGTGGTCTGTGTCCCGTAGTGACTATCAGGGAATAACTTTTTCATCATTGCATACCGAATCAAGCGGTAGTCATTATCTTGTGAACGATTAAACTCTTCATAAACAGCTTCTAATTCAGTGTGAAATAAGCGAAGGGTTAGCTCAGAGAATCGCTCAGCCTCTATAATCATCCATTTTTCCAATTCATTAGATGGAATATTATTTTTATAAACTGTTTCATCAAACCAAGTGTGTGCGTTTGTACCACTTGCTCCTAAAGAAGAAATTAGTTTATCATATTCGTTAGCAACAGCATATTTAGAGGCAATATTTGAGATAGAGTCTATTTGTTTATAAATAGCATTCTTCTTTTCAACATTAGATTCTGCCTTATGTTTCTCATACAAATTAGAAATTTGCTTCAAAAGTACTTTTTCCTGCTCCCAATTATAGGAACCTATTTTAGACGTTCCTTTGAAAAGCATGTGTTCCAAATAGTGAGCAAGCCCAGTATTATCTTCCGGGTCATTATTAGATCCGGTACGAATAGGAATATATGTCTGAATCCGTGGCTCATCTTTATTTTGTGCTAAAAAAACTTTTAATCCATTTTTTAAAGTATAAATTCTTGTATGGGATGGGTCATTTTCAACAATTTCATATTGGTAGCCTTTGTTATCTTGCTTTTTAATCGTTTTAAATTGCGCTAAGAGTAAAGTAGATTGAGTTATGCAACTCAAAAGTAATAATTTCTTTATCATGTAAAATGGATTTTGAATTTTCTCAAATATAGGGAAAAGAAAACATTGAAAATATTTTTATAGATGTAACTATTTTTTAGTAATTAAAATCTCTCTCTCATTTCCTCCACAACCTCATACGTTGCCGGGCAGATCAATGTGTTTTTTAGTGTGAGTAAGTTAATTTGATAGAACTTCTTTCTATCCGTATGTGGATATTCACGACAAGCCTTTGGTCGGTGTTCATAAACAGAACAATAATTGTCAGCCCCTAGAAATGGGCAAGGAACGGATTGCAATACGTAGTCATTGTCTTCATCAATCCTTAAATATTTTTCGATGAATTGTGATGGTTTCATCCGAAATAATTTAGCAAGCCGCTCTATGTCTTTTTGTGTAAAGAGAGGTCCGGTAGTTTTACAGCAATTTGTACAAGAAAGACAATCAATTTGGTCAAATACTTTTTCATGAATTTCAAGCATTTTCCGATCAAAATCTTTTGGGGGCTTCTGTTTGATTCTATTCAGAAATTTTTTGTGTTCCGATTGTTGGGCTTTGGCTTTCTGATGATAATCTTGGAGATTCATTTTTCTAGTTTAAATCAAAAAAAACCGTCATTTTTAAATTGTTTAATTTTTCAACTCCTCCATATTTTTTACACCACGCATTTTACAAAATTCAGCAATGACTGTATGATGTGAAACTGTTTTATCTTTAAAGAAGTTGACAAAATGAACTTTCTCCTCATCCGTTGCTTCCAATTGATTGAGGATGTTTAGTAAGTGCATTTTCATATGCCCTTGTTGGATTCCGGTTGTGACCAAAGAACGAAGAGCTGCGAAGTTTTGAGCCAACCCGGCAACAGCAACTATCCCCATCAATTTCTCGGCATTTGGAGAACCCAATACTCGCAAAGCTAATTTCACTAATGGATGCAAGGAGGTTAATCCACCAACTGTCCCCAACGCCAAAGGTAAGTCTAGCCAAAAACGAAAAATACCCTCTTTCACTTCACAATGGGTCAAACTACTATAACTACCACTTTTAGAGGCATATGCATGAGCGCATGCTTCAACAGCGCGGAAATCATTTCCGGTAGCAATTACCGCTGCATCTACACCGTTCATGATGCCTTTGTTATGCGTTACGGCACGGTAAGGTTCTACTTCAGCAATTCGGACTGCACGTGTAAATTTTTCTATAAACTCTTCTGCTGAAATATCTCCTTCCTTTAGTTCTTCAACTGGGCAACTCACCTCTGCTCTTACAACACAATTAGGTGTATAATTAGACAAGATACACATAACGATTTGTAGCGATTCTTTTTCTTGAGAAGTGAAATCATTACTTTCGTAAATCTCTCTTTTTAGAGTTTGGGCAAACTGTTCCAAACAAGAATTAATGAAATTTGCTCCCATGGAGTCAACTGTGTCAAATTCAGCATGAATTTGATAGTAATTGTCAATTTCAGCAGTTTTATCAATCAGTTTTATATTCAAAATTCCACCACCTCTAGTTTGCATATTTTTGGTAATTTCATTTGTATCAGCAAAGAATTTTGCAAGCAATGTTTCGATGAAAAAATGATCTAATTTCTCTTTATCTCCATGAAACATAAAATGAACATGCCCTAATTTTACTTTTGAAATAATATTGGTTTTGAAACCTCCACGGTTGATCCAAAATTTGGCGGCTTTTGAAGCAGCAGCAACTACGGAGCTTTCTTCAATTGCCATTGGTAAACACATCAGTTCTCCATCAATTAGAAAATTTGGAGCAAACCCTAGTGGCATATAAAAGTTGGAAAGTGTATTTTCTGAAAACTCATCATGCAGTTGTTGGAGTTCTATGTCATCGTTCCAATATTGTTTTAGTATTTGGAGTGCATCCTCAGAACTATCTAAATATTCGTTTACCAACCATTCAATTTTTCCTTCTTTGGACATTTTAGAGAAGCCCTCCACTGCTATATGAGTCATGTTTAAATATTTAAGTGGCACAAAGATAGGCAATAGGAATTTTAAAATAAGAGGGCTTAATGTAAAATTTTCTTTAAAAAAAGTATCATTTTTTTTGTCAATTCAAGGAATTCAAATCATATTTGCACATACAAAAGCGGGAGTAGCTCAATTGGTAGAGCGTCAGCCTTCCAAGCTGAATGTTGCGGGTTCGAGTCCCGTTTCCCGCTCTATTTTTCCAAACTTTTTAGGGTTTCTTTAGTAAGAAAAAAAAATCAGTTCCTTTTCCATAGGTACTTTTTACTTGAATTTTCTCACCATGGGCTTCTAGTATATGTTTCACAATGGATAACCCCAACCCAGAACCACCTTTATTTCGACTTCGACTTTTATCAATTCGATAAAAACGTTCAAAAATCCGTTCAATATGCTCGGGTTTTATTCCTATACCGTTGTCTTTTACGGTTGTTTTAATTTTTCCACTAATGGTCTGGAAAGAAACAATGACTTCTGTAGATTCTTTTGCTGAATGGTTAATTGCGTTTACAATAAGATTTGTCAGAACTTGCTCTATTTTTTCTAAATCACCCACTACCCGAATAGGTATGTTGGTTGTGTTTTCAATTTTTAATTTAATATTATTATTCTGAGCCTTTATTTCCAGTAAATCAAAGATTTCTTTGGTCAGTGCAAATATGTTAAACTGTGTCTTTTCTAATTTTAAATTACCGGACTCTAATTCAGTAATCATATCTAAATCTTTGACAATATAAGTCAGCCGATCTACCGATTTGTTAATTCGGTTTAAATATTTGTCCCGAATATTTTCATCTTCAACTCCACCCTCAATTAGCGTTAAAAGGTAGCCTTGAATAGAGAAAAGAGGGGTTTTGAGTTCATGGGAAACATTTCCCAAAAATTCACGTCTATAGTTTTCACGTTCAGTCAGTAAGTCAATTTCTTTTGATTTGTCATCTGTCAAGGAGGAAATTTGTTCAGACAAGCCTTCTATATCTGTTGCGGCATTTTTGGAGTTCAAATCAGGGACTAAATCATATAAATGTGAAATATTGAGTTTAGAAAACGAATGAAAAGCAACGCTTAGCATACCAAAAATAACGAATGCAGGTAATACAAACGCCATCAGTAGAGCTTTCCAAAAAAAAATGGGTTCAAACCACTTGGACAGAGGGGTGGAAAACAATAAGGAATAGGCAAACCAACTTAGTAGCCAAATTAAAGCACCACCGATTACTGCATATAAAAATGAGTTGATCCAACGGTTGGGTGTTGCCATACTAAGCATTTAGTTTATACCCCACACCTTTTATGGTTGACAAGCGGTCATTTCCAAATTTTTCACGAAGTTTACGGATGTGTACATCTATCGTTCTTCCACCAACTACAACTTCATTTCCCCAAACTTTCTCTAAAATTTCATCTCTTTTGAAAACTCTTTTTGGGTTAGATGCTAGTAGAGCGATTAGTTCGAACTCTTTTCGTGGAAGAGAAAATTCTTCATCTTGATAAGTAACCTTATACGTTTCCCTATCAATTTTAAAATCCTTTAGTTCAATTATTTGATTTTGGTCTTCTGTAGATTTTAGTCGAAGTAATGCTTTGATTTTACTCATCAGTATTTTTGGTTTTACAGGTTTGGTGATGTAATCATCAGCACCTGCATCATAGCCGGCTAGTTGTGAGAACTCTTCTGTACGAGCAGTTAAAAAAACAATGATTGTCTTTTTTAACGTATCAATTTTTCGGATTTCAGAACAGGCTTCAATTCCGTCCACCTTAGGCATCATGATGTCAAGTAAAATTAAATCCGGTTTTTCGATTTTAGCTTTTTTGATTCCTTCTGTTCCATTTTCAGCGGTGAAAACTTCGTAGCCTTCTTTTATTAGATTATAAGAAAGAAACTCCAAAATATCGGGTTCGTCATCTACTAATAAAATTTTTATTTTTTTCATAAGAATCCTTTCGTTCTAGCAGACAAAGTTATACTAAAATTCTCAAAATTAGTAAGAAACAAAAGGCTTAACGAAGATTTAAAGTTAAATTAACTTGGTAACATTTCCTTAATATAAATTTAAATTTTTTGAAAAATAACTCCTCAAATCTCCAACGTTCTTTGCATCGAATTTTTAGAACACAAAATGAACAAGACAATTTTTGCACTATTGCTTTTAATAGGTTCTCTTTTAAAAGCACAATCCTCTGGGGTAATTTATGGAAACATAAAAGATGAATTAGGGTATGGCGTTTCCTATGCTGATATTTTTATAGACGGTACAGTATATTCTACTTTCAGTGATGATAATGGAAGTTATGAATTAGAAGTAGAGCCGGGAACGTATGAAGTTGTGATTACATCAATTGGGTTTGATGAGGTTGTAAAAAACATCACAATTTCTGAAGATCAACGTATGGAATTTTCAACCACTTTAAAATCGGTAGAAGATAACTCTTTTCAACTAAAGGAGGCTGTTATTGCAGGGCAGTCCAATAAGGAATCTGAAATATCAGCATTAAGCATTCAAAAAAAATCGGTAGAAATAAAAGAAGTCAAATCTGCTCAGGAACTTTCTAGAGTAGGTGTAGGTGATGCTCAGTCGGCATTTACAAAAATTAGTGGAATTTCTACACTAGAAACAGCTCAAAATGTATTTGTAAGAGGATTGGGTGACCGCTACAATGCAACAAACATGAATTATTTGCCTTTGCCGTCTAATGACCCGGAGTATAAAAATATTTCATTGAGTTTATTTTCTACAGATATAATAGGGAGCATAGACGTAAGTAAAACATTTTTGAGCAAACAAAATGGAGATGTTTCGGGTGCTGCTTTAAATATTTCAACGAAGGAGTTCTATGGGAAACCCTATATAGCATTTTCTACTTCCGGAGGATTTAATACCGGTGCTGTTTCAGCAGATTTTTTATTACCAAATGGCACAAACTGGTACGGAATATCCAAAAACACAAAACCATATATAAACAATTTGAATCAATGGCAATTTAAAACCAATACAGATGTGGACAATCGGGAATTACCTCTAAACTCAACAATGCAACTGAGTGGAGGAAAACGGTTTAAACTTTCTGAATCTACCAAATTAGCTTGGTTTGCAACGGCTTCCTATGAAAGTAAATACAATTATAATGAAGGAATTGAGAGTACGGTAAATAATGTAGGAGGCTATTTTAATAAGTACAATACTCGAAACTTTAGATATGAATCCAACAAACTTTTGATGAATAATTTAGTATTGTCATTAAGAGGAGGAAATAAAATAAAATTAAACAACGCTATAATTCAAAACAATAAACAACAGTATTTTGATTACTATGGATTTAAAAAAGATGTAAGTGAAGAAGAAGGAGAAGAAGCATACATCATAAGACAGCAAGAAAATCAAAACCTACTATTTATCAATCAATTACTGGGAGATTTAGCATTTGGGAATTATAATTTGGATTTGGGTGTGAGCTACAACGTAGTAAAGGCAGATGAACCTGATAGAAAAACCAATACCTTTCGCCATATTGTAGCAGATGACGTTTACTATATTGCCGGTGGAGCACAAGCATATAATAATCGCTATTTTCATAATTTAAAAGAAAATGATTTCGCTGCAAAAGCAAATGTCACAAGAAATTTTTCTGATGACAAAGTAAAGTTAACTGCCGGATATAATTTCCGTTTTACAGATAGGAACTTTAAAGCCATTCAATATAATTTTGACTTTTCAAGCCCCGTAGCAATTACTATTTCGAATTTAAATTCTGTTTTTGGACAATCTGGTTTAAACAACGATACTTTTTCCATCAAAACATACAGAGGAACCGGAACTAATGCGCTTGAACCTCAGTGGTACACAGGAGAACGCACAATTCATTCAGGGTTTTTAAATCTAGATTGGACTTTAGGTGACGTATTATTAACCATAGGAACACGATTAGACAACATCAACCAAGATATAGAGTACAATACTTCTCTAGCCAATAGCCAAAACGCCATCAATCATGGAAAAGGTGACATAAAAGAAACCTACATTTTACCCAGTTTTAATTTAAAATACAGCATCACTCGTAACGACATATTACGATTTGCAGCAAGTAAAACATATACACTTCCTCAATTCAAAGAAACAGCACCTTTTACCTATGAAAACATAACCGAATCAAGTTTCGGAAATCCGGATTTAATGATTTCTGATGTGTACAATGCAGACATTAAATGGGAGCATTTTTTTAGTAAAGGAGAGTTATTATCCATAACCGGATTTGGAAAATACATCAAAAATCCAATTAATAAAATTGGCGTTCCCTCTGCTTCAGACCAACTTTCATACATAAATGGAGAAAAAGCTATGGTAGCCGGAGCTGAGGTAGAGTTCAAAAAATCTTTATTTTCAAAAGAAGGAAAACAAAAAAACACAGATTTATCTTTTGGAATAAACGCCTCTTATTTATACACCAATCAGAAAAACGGAACCGGAGCACAATTTACACACAGTGAAAGTCAGCTAGAAGGAGCCTCACCATTTATTGTAAACTCAGACTTATCATTTACCTTAGAAGATAACATAAGAAGTGGTAGAGAAACAGTCGCCAGTATTGTGTTTAACTACTCTCATGACCGTATTTACGCATTGGGGCTTTTGGGAAATGAAGACATCATTGAAAAAGGAATGCCTACACTGGATTTCATATTTAGTCATAAATTCAATGATACGTTTGGGCTAAACTTCTCAGCCAAAAATATACTAAACCCCAACTATCAAAGAACAAAAGAAATATTCCCAACAACAGGAAGCTCAGAAGATTTAACAGTCAGAAACTATAAAAGAGGCATTGAATTAGGACTAGGATTATCATATAAATTTTAACTATAACATTCAGAAAACAAATTAATTAAATTATGAAAAAATTATTTTTTCCATTCGCAATTATTTCAGCATTATTCGTTACCTCTTGTAGCAGTGACGATGATGACAATGGTGGAACAACCGAAACCGCAGACGGTATCATTACATCAGTAACAGATGTTGACTTCAACCCTTCTAAACTAGAAGGAAGTGTACAGGGAAATATCACACTAAATGCTTCCACGGCTTATACACTTACAGGAGCGTTGACGGTAGAAGACGGTTATACACTTACCATCGAAGCAGGTACAGTAGTCAAAGCAGAAGCAGGAGGAACAGACGTTTACATTGCCATTAAACAAGGAGCAAAAATAGATGCTCAGGGAACAGCCTCTGCCCCTATAAAATTCACATCAGCAACTACAGCACCCACTGCGGGAGACTGGGGTGGAATTATGATTATAGGCAAAGCAAAAACCAATGCCGGATCCGAAGCCATGACCGAAGTAGCAGGAATCGCTTATGGTGGAGACAATGATGCAGATAACTCAGGAGTTCTGAAATACATTATTACCGAATATACCGGAGCTAGAATTGACGGCCTTTCTGAGTTTAACGGAATTACGTTCTATGCCGTAGGTAGTGAAACAACTGTTGAAAACATCGTAGTTCGTCATACGGATGATGATGGAATTGAATTTTTTGGAGGAACAGTAGATGTAAATAATGTATTGATTGTAAACAACAAAGACGATATGTTTGACTGGACAGAAGGCTATACAGGAACGTTAACAAATCTTTACGGCATACGTGAAGCCGGTTATGAAGACGTAACGGAAGACCCAAGAGGAATAGAAGGAGACAGTAACTCAAATAACAATGCAGCGACTCCAGTTGCATTTCCTACCATTAACAATATCTCCATTGTCAATAAATCAAGCATAACCATGTCTGATGCAATCAAAATTAGAAGAGGTTCAGGAGCTATAATATCCAACGCCTATATATACTCATCTGCTTCCGGTTTTTCAGATGTCATAGACCTTTCAGATAGTTCAGGAGATGCTGCTCCAACTACAAACATTGACTATACGGTAGAAGGTGGATTAGATGGTTCAGATGTAAACAACCCGGTAGAAGCAACACTTACAGAATCTACCTCAAATTCAGGAACGGCTACCTCTGTATTCAGTTGGACAGGATATAGTTTCTAATCGTAGAAATAATCAATATAAAGCCTTTTTCTAGAAAATATAGAAAAGGGCTTTTGTTTTAATAATGAACTATTTACAATTAATTAATAAGTTTAAAACAGAAAACTTTAACTTTGTGATTTAAAATCAAACAATTTATCAAAATGAAAAAAATCTACTTTTTGTTGGCTGTGACTTTTGGTCTTTTTACAGCCAATGCACAAACCTTAACTAACGGTAGTTTCGAAGGTTGGACAGATGGCTCTCCTGACGGATGGATGGGGACAAAGTCTAATATTTCAGCTTCAAGCGTATTAGAATCTACCGACGCTCAAGATGGTTCTAAATCAGTAGAACTACTAAATGCAGCTTCAGGGCACAAAAGATTTACATCTCAACCCATAGACTTAGAAGCAGAAACTACTTATACATTGACGTATTATACAAAAGGAACAGGAGAAGTTAGAAATGCTTTTTTTAATGGAAATCCGGAATCTTCAGGAAGTGGATACAGCTCATACTCAGCTTACACAACAGCCACCGGAGACTGGACAGAGGTTGAATACATATTCACAACAGATGCTGAAAACTTTACAGGTGTAGAAGTTATATTCTCTTTGAGAAATACCGGAGAAACAGAAGGATTATTGATAGACAATGCCATATTGTCTTCCGGAGGAGAAATAGAAATCATTCAAGTAGCAGATGTAGCCACACTTAGAGCAGGAGTTCAAGATGGAACGTTCTATGAGTTGACAGGAGAAGCCATTTTGACTTTCCAACAAGCAAATAGAAATCAAAAATACATTCAAGACGATACAGCAGGAATCTTAATTGATGATGCAGCAGGAAGAATCACCGGAACATATGCAGTAGGAGACGGAATCACCGGAATTATCGGTACATTAGGTACTTATAACGGTTTAATTCAATTTATTCCATCAGAAGATGCTCCGACAGCTTCATCAACCGGAAATACAGTAACGCCCGAAATGGTTTCATTAGCCGATTATTTAGCAAACCCTACGGATTATGAAAGTGAATTAATCCAAATCAATGCATTGACTATTGCGGATGCAGATGGTGGTGACGGAACTTTCCAAACAGGTAAAAACTACACAATGACCGGAACAGACGGAGAAGTGATTGGTAGAACACAGTTTTATGAAATTCCTTTGATTGGAACAGACATCCCTACTACTACTTCTTTAGTAACAGGGTTTGGAAGCCGGTTCAACGACACTTTCCAAATGTATTTGTTGGAAGTTGAAGACGCTTTAGGAGTTAATGATATGAATTCAGCAGCAGTTAATATGACAACCGTTTGGAATACACAAGCAACAATTGCTGTAAACGGAAAAGCAACAGTGGAAATCTTTAACCTTAACGGTCAATTGGTTCAAAAAGCAACCGGAAACAATACATTTAACGTAAACGTAAGCGGACTTGCAAAAGGTGTTTATATAGTAAAAGTAACAGTTGATGGAAAAACATCTGTTCAAAAAGTAGTAAAAAAATAATCGTTATTTCGATTAATTAAAAAAATCCCGACGGAAAACCATCGGGATTTTTTTATGCTTATAAATTATTAAACCGTTTGTCTTCGTTTTTTTATAAGGCGATCCAAAGAATATTTTCCCGGACCTATAAGGAGCGACACTACAAAAATCATCCAATAAAGCAGTGCAAGTTCTTTGTCTTTAAAAGGGTCTACTCCATGCGTCACAAAGGCAGCATAAGCCATTGTAATAATTAGTGGAATCAAGGCGTAGCGTGTCATAAGACCAAGAATTACAAACGCTGCACAAATAGCTTCTGCAAAAACAACCAAAGCAAAAGTACCCGTTTCCCCAATTCCAAATGGATTCATAAACTGAATAGAATCACCCGAAAAGAATTTAGTAAACTTTCCGATTCCATGTGCGTACAACATAAATCCTCCTCCAACAACACGTAAGATCAAAGCCGAAAGGTCAATATTACTCCGAGTGGTTTCGGATGAAAATAAACCACCTTTTTTCATAGTTTGAAATTTTTTTTGAGTGATAAAGATAGCTAAATCTTTCTAATCATTCAACTTCAAAACAGCTAGAAAGGCAGATTGAGGGACTTCTACTCGTCCGATTTGGCGCATTTTCTTTTTTCCGGCTTTTTGCTTTTCCAAAAGTTTGCGCTTTCGAGAAATATCACCACCGTAACATTTTGCTGTTACATCTTTTCGAAGTGCTTTGATGGTTTCTCTAGCAATGATTTTAGCTCCAATTGCAGCTTGAATTGGAATGTCAAATTGCTGGCGTGGAATTAATTCTTTCAATTTTTCACACATTTTCTTTCCAATTCCATAGGCATTGTCCACATGAATCAGTGCTGAAAGGGCATCAACAGGCTCTGCATTGATTAAAATATCTACTTTCACCAATTTAGAAGACCGCATATCCAACGGTTGATAGTCAAATGAAGCATAGCCTTTGGAAATAGATTTCAAACGATCATAGAAGTCAAAAACAACTTCTGCCAATGGCAATTCAAAAATTAATTCAACTCGATGCTGTGTCAAATAGTTTTGATTTTTTAGGATTCCTCGCTTTTCAATACAAAGCGTCATCACTTGTCCTACAAAATCAGATTTGGTAATAATGGATGCTCGAATGTAAGGCTCCTCTACACGGTTAAGTCCTGAAGGATCCGGTAATTCTGAAGGATTATTTACCAAAATCATCTTATCAGGGTGTTTTTCTGTATAAGCACGATAGGATACGTTGGGAACAGTTGTGATTACATTCATGTTAAACTCTCGTTCTAAACGTTCTTGAATGATTTCCAAATGTAACATTCCCAAAAATCCACAGCGAAATCCAAATCCTAAGGCTGCAGAAGATTCCGGCTCAAAAGTCAGCGAAGCATCATTTAGACGTAATTTCTCAATGGAAAAACGCAATTCTTCGTAATCTTCCGTATCTACCGGATAAATTCCGGCAAAGACCATGGGTTTTACTTCCTCAAAACCCGAAATTGCATTATCAGCAGGATTTTCTACAGATGTAATTGTATCTCCTACCTTTACTTCACTTGCTTCCTTTATTCCGGAAATGATATAACCAACATCACCGGTTTTGATGATTTTCTTTTCAACTTGTTTTAGTTTTAGCGTTCCCACTTCATCAGCACCGTATTTTTTTCCGGTCGCCATAAATTTTACTTGCTCTCCTTTTTTAATTTCTCCATTTACAACTTTAAAGTAGGCTTCTATTCCACGAAACGGATTATAAACCGAATCAAAAATCAATGCCTGAAGCGGTGCGTTGGAGTTTCCATTTGGAGCCGGAACTTTTTCGATAATGGTATTGAGTAAATTTTCTACTCCTTCACCCGTCTTTCCACTTACGCGCAATACTTCTTCGGGTGCACATCCCAATAAATCAACAATATCATCTGTAACCTCTTCGGGGTTAGCACTTGGTAAATCAATTTTATTTAAAACCGGAATGATTTCTAAATCGTTTTCCAACGCCAAGTATAGATTGGAAATAGTCTGTGCTTGAATGCTTTGCGCTGCATCTACTATCAACAAAGCCCCTTCACAAGCCGCAATAGAGCGAGAGACTTCATAGGAGAAATCAACGTGACCAGGTGTGTCAATCAAGTTTAAAATATACTTCTCTCCGTCTTTTTCATATTCCATTTGGATGGCATGTGACTTTATGGTAATTCCCCGTTCACGTTCCAAATCCATATCATCCAACGTTTGAGCTTGGAGTTCACGTTCAGAGACGGTGTTAGTTATCTGAAGTAAGCGGTCTGCCAAGGTACTTTTACCATGGTCGATATGGGCTATGATACAAAAATTACGAATGTTCTTCATACGTTGAAAAAAGTAAGGTTGCAAAAGTACGGAATTTTGTGTTTAATACCCTATTTTTCAACTAAACCATACCGTTATTTTGTTTTTGAAACAACTTAGAATACTTTCCATTAAGACGAATCAAATCGGTATGATTACCTTGCTCAACTAGACGACCTTGATCCAGTACATAAATTGTATCTGCTGAAATAATGGTACTCAATCTATGTGCGATGACAATAATGGTTTTTTGTTTTTCTTTGAGTAAATGAAGTGTTTTTTGAACCAATTCCTCTGAATGTGTGTCTAGTGAAGAAGTTGCTTCATCTAAAAGTAAAATTTCAGGGTTTTTATACAAGGCTCGTGCAATTGCTATTCTTTGTCGTTGTCCGCCGGATAACATTGCTCCATTTTCACCTAAATAGGTTTCAAATCCATTGGGAAGTTTTTCGAGAAATTCAATAATTCCAAGTTGTTGAGAAATTTCTACGATACGCTTTACATCGGGCGTTTCATCACCCAATGCTATATTTTCAATTACATTTCCTGAAAATAAATCTACTTGTTGGGGAACGGTAGCTACTAGGTTTCTTAGACTTTTATTATTAATGTAGTTAATGTCAAAATTTCCAATTTGAATATTTCCACTTTTTAGAGGATATAGGTTTTGTAACAATGAAATTAATGTTGTTTTTCCTGATCCACTTTCTCCCACAACAGCAGAAAATTTTCCTTTTTGGAAAACAGCACTAAAATCTTTGAATACATCTGTCCGGGTTCCATAACTAAAAGCAATATTTTTGAACGAAATATCCCCAACCATATCTGTTGTCAGCTCTGCTTTTTCCGTTGTTTCCTCACGTTCCAAATCCATAATTTCAAATAAACGGTCTGCTGCAATTAGAGCATTTTGAATGGTTTTGTTCATGCTTATAAGCTGTGTGACAGGTGACGTGAAATAACCAATCAAAGCATAAAAAGAAAGAAGTTCTCCTGGTGTAATTTCCTGGTCTATCACATAACCCGAACCTACCCATAACAAAATAATGGTAAAGACTCTTGATAAAAATTCAGAAGAATTACCTGAAAAAATAGCATTTTGCCCTGAACGAAAAGTAGTATAAAGTAACTTGATGAATTTATTTTCCGTTTTTTCATTCGCAAAGTTTTCAATTCCAAATTGTTTTATCGTTTTTACTGCTCCCAGAGATTCGACCAATTGCGACTCCAAATCGGCAGCATCTTCCATCAAACGACGTTCTACTTTTTTGTTGAAATAATTGATTATAACGTAAACCAACAAATACAATGGAATGATAATGGCAATAATCAGCGCTAGTTTCCAATAGTAAGAAAACATCAACGCAAAAGAAAAAATTACAATAAAAACATTGACTATCAAATTGATGGCAACATCGTTTATGAAAGTTCGGATTTTTACGGCATCATTGATTCTAGAAATAATCTCACCCGTTCGCATGGTGTCAAAAAAGCGTTGGGGCAAACTAAGTAAATGTTTGTAATACCCCAATATGAGATTGGCATCCATCAACTGACCGGAACGCATAACCATAATGCTTTTACTTGCATTGATAAAAATCTGCATAACTAAGATAACGAGCATTATTATACTTAATAAATTGAGTAAATTTCGGTTTGCATTAGGCAGAACATTATCCGTTATTTTTTCTATATAAATAGAGGTAGAAAGCCCGAGCAACGTATAAACAATTGCGCCAAATAGTGCTTGAATCAGAATAGAGTGATGTGGCTTTATCAAATTCCAAAACCGTTTGTAAACGGATGTTTTTTCATTTCCTGATTGAAACTCATCACTCGGAGCCAATAAAATCAATACGCCTGACCACAATTTTTCAAACTCCTCTAAGGTATAGGTTTCCATTTTACCCGTTCCGGGATCCATTACCGTAACCGACGATTTGGAAATTTTGTAAATCACCACAAAATGATGCAATTGCTTTTCACCAATGACAACATGGGCAATTGCCGGTTTTGGAATATTGGGTAAGGCATCCATCCCGCCTTTTACGCCTTTGGCAGCAAAGCCCATTTGCTCTGCAGCTTGAATCATTCCCAAAACATTGGTTCCCCGTTTATCGGTAGAAGCATATTGCCGAATTTTGGCAATGGGAATTTGCAGTTTGTAGTGCGATGCCACTGATGCCAAACAGGCAGCACCACAGTCTCTAATGTCGTGTTGTTTTACTTTGATGCTCATTCTCTATTCCTCAATTTCCATTTGATTGGGATTTAGCCAATCGTCGATTTCGTCGTATAGTAATTGCCATAGGCTTCTGCGGTTGATAATGAACCGCCCGGTGAGTGTCATTCCTTTGGTGATTTCGCCTTTGTAATGGTTGTCTAACTCCAAATAATTTTGATTCATTTCGCAACGCACCTTAAAAAAGGCAGTTCCGTCTTGTTGCAGGGTTATGTTTTCGTCTATTTCGGTCACTTTTCCGCTCACCATTCCCCATTGATTGTAATTGTAAGCATCTATCTGAAAGTTTACGTTTTGACCAACTTGTATGAGTCCGATGTCTTCGGGCGAAACATAACACTCTACCAAAAGTTTGTCCATCGGCGATATTTCACCAATGCTTTGCTGGGCATTTAGAAAACTTTCTTTTTGCAGTCCGGTGTAGTTGACCAAAATACCGCTTATGGGTGCAGTTAAAACATAGTTTTCCTTTTGCTGGGTGATTTGTTGGATTTCCGAGCTTAGATTCATGGTTTCTACTTCCAACTGGCGTTTTTCTGCCTGCCAAGTATTGGCTTGTTGTCTGCGGTAGGAGTTAAGTGCTTCGTTTGCTGACTCTAATTCAAATAGACTTTGGTCATACTCTATTTGTGGAGTTACACCTTGATTGTACAAATCTTCGGTACGTGAAAAATTACGCTTGGCTTGTTCTACGGCAACTTTTAGCTCAGCTACTCGTTGTA
>JBKEAG010000176.1:0-2238 GCA_047972025.1 Moheibacter sp. | reverse complement strand
AAAAAAGGTATTGGATGAACTTCAACTTGACAAAGATATTTATAAACCTAAACAGGTTTTATACCGAATTTCTCAGTTTAAAAATAATCTGATAACCGTTCGTTCTTATCATAATACACCTTAATTAATTGAAGCTGATACTGCTGCCATGCGTCCAAAAATGGGAGATGTATATAGAACTTATGTGGACAAATGTTTCAAGTCCGGTGCTATGGATTTTGATGATTTACTCCTTAGAACCAATGAAGTATTAACTCGGTTTCCAGAAGTTCTAGCAAAATACCAAGAACGGTTTAAATATATCTTGGTGGACGAGTATCAAGATACAAATCATTCTCAATATTTAATCGTAAAAGCACTAGCTTCTCGTTATGAAAACCTTTGTGTAGTGGGCGATGATGCACAGAGTATTTATGCTTTTCGGGGGGCAAATATTCGGAATATTTTATCTTTTAAACAAGATTATCCTGATGCAAAAGTTGTTCCTTTGGAACAAAACTATCGCTCTACCAAAACTATTGTAGGGGCTGCCAACCAAATTATTGCTCAAAACCGTGATCAATTAGAAAAAAATGTTTGGACAGCCAATGAGCAAGGCTCTACTATACCCATTTACAGAGCTTTAACAGATGCTGATGAAGCACGTTATGTAGCTTCACAAATTTGGGAACTTCAACTAAACGAACATCTGAAAAATAAGGATATCGCCATTCTTTACAGAACCAATGCGCAGTCTAGAGCCATAGAGGAGGCGCTTAGAAAACGAAATCTCCCCTATCGCGTTTATGGTGGAACTTCCTTTTTTCAACGAAAAGAAATCAAGGATTTAGTTGCATATTTACGTTTGTTAATTAATCAAAATGATGAAGAAGCATTGCTGAGAATCATTAATTATCCGACTCGGGGGATTGGACAAACAACACTAAATAAGTTAACCGTGGCTTCTGGAGAGTTTGATAAAAATCTTTATGAAATCATAGAAAGCATCGGGCGATATGCTTCCAAAATTGGAATTAACTCTTCTACTGCTACAAAACTAAACGATTTCATCACCATGATAAAAAGTTTTAAAGTTATGCTTCAAAGTCATGATGTGTATGAAGTTTCTATGCATGTTGCAAAAACCGCAGGTTTACTGAAAACTTTGAGAGAAGATGATACACCGGAAGGAATTTCTAGACTGGAGAATGTTCAAGAATTACTAAATAGTATTCAGGGATACGTAGATGAACAAAAACAATTAGATGAAGGAGATCCTTCACTTAGTGGTTTTTTGGAAAATGTTGCGTTGGCTACTGATGCTGATAATGAAGATGATGATGACAATAAAGTTTCTTTAATGACTGTTCATTTAGCAAAGGGGCTAGAATTTCCAGCTGTTTTCATTGTCGGTTTAGAGGAGAACCTTTTTCCGTCTATGATGAATTTAAATACACGTCAAGAATTGGAAGAGGAAAGGCGATTGTTTTATGTAGCTCTAACCCGAGCTGAAAAATTTGCTCAATTAACCTACTCAGTTTCCCGTTTCCGATGGGGGAAAATTGTGGATAGTGAACCTAGTCGATTTTTAGAAGAAATAGATGACAAGTATTTGGAATGGAAAAATCTAAATACCGGACTTCCTGTCAATAAAAGTGGATTAGACGTTAATCTTTTTGATAATGATTATTCACAAATTCCTCAATTTGAACGAAAAAAAGCTACTTCCAAAAAATCTACTACTCCTACACTAAAGCCTAAGGCTAATATGAAACCTATCTCTGAAGCTAAAATTACCAATCAAGCCAATGGCGAGTATATAGGTCTAAGCAAAGATAAAATCGTGATTCATGATCGGTTTGGGCGCGGAAAAGTTTTAGGGTTAGAGGGTGAACCAGGAAATGTAAAAGCTGTTATTCTGTTTGATACTGCTGGTGAAAAGAAATTATTACTCAACTTTGCAAAGTTGAAAGTAATAGATTAAGATAATTTACTGACTGTCTATGTATCATGAATATCAGTTGCCTTTGTATCATCACCTCCACCACCTTTGGAACAAGATTTTATGGAACCAAAGGAACCTCTAAACAATTGTACAACATATCCAACGGCAACGATAAAAACAATACCGATAAAACTATACTGAACAACAGGATTAAACATATCTGTGATTTTTTTAAATAATTTAGTTTAATATTTGATAAGCAAACAAAGCTGCAACATAAGCCAACCCTGTCATGAAACAGAGTTGTAAAAGTG
>JBKEAG010000208.1:0-12945 GCA_047972025.1 Moheibacter sp. | reverse complement strand
GAAACTTGGGCAAACAGCCCTGTTCCCAGCAAGAATAATCCCATGATTTTCAGATTGAATAATTGTCTAATCATGTGTTTTTTGTGTTAATTATTAATGAATGCTAAATATAGCTATTTTTCAAGAAAAAAATAGATTCAGGTAAGGAGATATATATAAATCTATATTAGAGAGCATTCATGTAAATCTCCTTTTGATAAGGTCTTTAACTTCTAATTTTTTATAAATCTCTTCAAAAAACTTTGTACTTTTGCTTATTCGATTAAGAAAGTTATGGCAGTAAAAACATTTAGAGAAGTCATTGCGGAGGCAATGAGCGAAGAAATGAGAAGAGATTCAGCAGTTTATTTGTTGGGTGAAGAGGTGGCAGAATACAACGGAGCTTACAAGGCATCTAAAGGAATGTTGGATGAATTTGGTTCAGAAAGAGTGATTGACACTCCTATTGCAGAAGGCGGATTTACCGGAATTGCTGTTGGTTCTGCCATGAATGGTTGTCGTCCTATAGTAGAATTTATGACATTTAACTTTTCATTGGTAGCCATTGATCAAATCATCAACAATGCAGCAAAAATGTACCAAATGTCTGGAGGACAATGGAATATTCCTATCGTTTTTCGTGGGCCAACTGGCTCTGCGGGGCAATTAGGAGCAACACACTCTCAATCTTTTGAAAATTGGTATGCCAATACGCCGGGGTTGAAAGTTGTCGTTCCTTCTAACCCATATGATGCAAAGGGACTTTTAAAAACAGCAATTCGGGATAACGATCCTGTGATTTTTATGGAATCAGAACAAATGTATGGTGATAAAATGGAAATACCGGAAGACGAATATTTGATTCCAATTGGAGTAGCTGATATCAAAAAAGCCGGGACGGATTTGACGATTGTGTCTTACGGTAAATTGATGAAAAATGCATTGGTTGCTGCTGAACAATTGGAAAAAGAAGGGGTAAGTGCTGAAGTAATTGACTTGAGGACTATTCGCCCATTAGATTATAATACCATAATTAATTCCGTTAAAAAAACAAACCGACTAGTTATTTTAGAAGAGTCTTGGCCTTTTGGTTCTATTTCAACTGAAATTACATACATGATTCAACAAAAAGCATTTGACTATTTAGATGCACCAATTAAACGAATCACGGCACCGGATATTTCGGCTCCTTATTCATCTGAACTATTTAAAGAATGGTTTCCAAGCATTGACCGTGTAGTAGAAGCAGCAAAAACTGTTTCGTATAAAAAATAAAAATTCAATTTGTTAAACTAGCAAACCTTCTTTTATGAGAAGGTTTTTTTGTGGATATTTGGCGAATCTTTATGAATAAAAACCAACCCATAATAGTCCTACTTTTATTGTTAATGAGTTCCGGTTTAGTGGCTCAAATAAAAGTTTCAGGAAAAGTAATTAACAAAGATACCCAAAAAGGTATTCCTTATGTAGATGTAACTTTGCCCAATGCAGATACTTTTACCATTACCAATACGGATGGAAGTTTTTACCTCGAATCAGAAGAAAACGATTCTATTTTAGAAATTACAATAGACGGTTTTGAATTTAAGGAAGTTATGTTGGAATCAAAAGTTAATTATGATTTAATTATTGAATTAACACCTGAAGCTACGTATGATGAAAACTCAACTATAGAACTTCAAACAGGGGTAATTACCAACAAAAAGAAAAAATACAAAAAGAAAAAAGAAAACCCCGCTTATGCAATTCTAAAAGAAGTATGGGCTCGAAAAAAGCAAAATGGACTTCGAAGCGTTCCTCAGTACGAATATGAAGAATATGAAAAATTAGAATTTGATTTAAATAACATAGACAGTGCTTTTACCAAAAATAAGTTGTTCAAAAACATGGAATTTATTTTTGAAAATATAGACACTTCCGACATCACCGGAAAGGCGTATTTACCTGCATTTCTCAATGAATCTATTTACAAAGTTTATGGAAAAAATGAACCGAGTAGAAAAGAGCGAAAAGACCTAATTGCTAATAAAAGTTCCGGATTTGATGATAATGAGATTGTGATTCAGACACTCAAAAATTTATACAAGGAATACAATATTTATGACAATCGGTTGAATTTCTTCAATATGAACTTTGTAAGTCCGATTGCCCGTGACGGGTTTTCTGTTTATGAATATGAACTGTCTGATACTATTGCCATTGATAGCGTTGATTGTTTTCGAATCAAATACTTCCCCAAAAGGACAGGGGAATATACGTTCAAAGGTGATTTCTATGTAAGCACACAGAACTTCGCTATAATGGATATTTCCATGCAAAGTACCAAAAATATAGATGTAAATTTTGTACGTGATATTTTTGTAAGCCACCAATTTGATGTTGTAAACGACTCTATTTTTTATCCAAAAAGAGACTATATATTATTGGATATGAGTTTGTTTAATAAAAAAGACAATTCCAAAGGAATATTTGCTCACCGAACAGTTTCTTATCAAAATATGAATTTTAGTATACCTCATCCGGATGATTTTTATAATGACCGAAATTATGATCCATATACATCAGGAGCTTATGAAAAAGACACAGGTTATTGGACAAATGCCCGACATGAAAAACTAACAGAAATTGAAGGAGGAATTTATGAAATGCTTGATAGTTTGCAACAAGTTCCACGTTTTAAACGAATTGAAAAAACGATAGAAGTGCTTGGTTCTGGTTATTACAACGTTTGGGATGCAGTTGATGTTGGTAACCTATATTCATCTTTTGGATATAACGAAGTTGAAGGTTTCCGACTACGAGCCGGAGCTAGAACGTATTTTTCACAAAATGATATGTGGCGTTTGGCAGGTTATCTAGCTTATGGATTTAGAGATCACCAATTTAAATATGGAGTAGAAGCTCGGTTTATGTTTGATAAATTCAACCGGTTTCAGATAGGAGGTGGAACCAAACGAGATATAGAACAACTTGGAGTGCAACTTACTTCTTCTGATGGTATCATGACTCGGAGCTTTGCCTCTTCGTCCATTATCAGTCAGGGGGCAAATGATAAACTCAGCCATATCAACAAAACCAATTTATATACATCTATTGATCCTTGGAAAAACCTTACAATTCGTTTAGATGGCAATTACCAAACAATTCGAGCTGCCGATCCTGCATTGTTCGATATTGGTTACATCCAAGATGGATATGATAAAGAGCAATTGATTGATACCAATATCAGTCTTTCCCTGATTGCAAGGCCGGGAGCAAAATTTTCCAAATATGGAATAGATCGATACGAACACAGTACATTGGCTCCAACAATTATGTTTCGTTATACAAGAGGGTTTAGTGGGCTTTTCAATAGCCAATTTGATTATAATAAACTTCAATTTCTCTATACACAACCTATCTTAGTAGGGTCATTTGGTAGAAGTGATGTGGTATTTGAAGCGGGAAAAACTTTTGAGGGATTACCACTTTCTTTGCTCAGCATCATTCCGGGAAATGAAAGCTATGGACAAGTTCCGGGGACATTTACACAATTGAATTATTATGAATTTGTTACTGATACTTATACGACGCTAATTCTAGATCATCATTTTAACGGTTGGTTTTTGAACAAAATTCCTTTAATTAAAAAGTTAAAACTTCGTGAAGTTGGTTTTATTCGGGGGGCTTGGGGTGAAATATCAAATGAAAGTTTAGCCATGAACCGATCAGATATTACTTATGTTTCACCAAAAGACAAAATTTATTTTGAATATGGTTTTGGAATAGAAAATATAGGACTTGGTAATTTCAGACCGCTTCGCATTGATTTTAATTGGAGAGGAAATTACAATGAAATGCCTGATGCTAGAAAATTTGGTGTAACTATCGGTATGGACTTCTCTTTTTGATAAATTCTCAAAAACCACCAAAAACGACATTTAAAAAAGGATATCTACCATAAATTCTTTCAAAATTAATGGATTATAGTATATTTGCAAACTGTTAAAATTTTGATAAAATTTTGAAAGAATATACTTTATGGAAAAAATGATAATCTACTTGCCAATTGCTTTGGCAATCCTCGGACTTCTATTTATGTTCGTGAAAATGGCTTGGGTAAAAAAACAAGCTGCCGGTAATGATAAAATGCAAGGAATTTCTAAAGCGATTAAAGAAGGAGCTTTGGCTTTTCTAAATGCAGAATACCGTTTACTTCTGATTTTTGTAGTAATTGCAGCTTTAGCCTTATTTGGAATTTCTCAAATTGTTGATACAACAAGTTGGATGATAGTTCCGGCATTTATATTTGGAGCTATTTTCTCTGCTTTGGCAGGAAATATAGGAATGCGAATTGCAACTGATGCCAATGCACGTACAGCAGAGGCGGCAAAAACAAGTTTACCACAAGCTCTGAAAGTTTCATTTGGAGGTGGAACAGTAATGGGGCTGGGTGTTGCTAGTTTAGCTGTACTTGGTTTAAGTTTATTATTCTTGTTTTTTATAGGACAATTTATGGGAGAAGAAGGCTCTTTTTACGGTAATATGACTATTGTTTTAGAGACCTTGGCAGGATTTTCTTTAGGAGCAGAATCTATTGCTCTTTTTGCACGTGTAGGTGGTGGTATTTACACAAAAGCAGCCGATGTTGGAGCTGATTTAGTAGGGAAAGTTGAAGCTGGGATTCCGGAAGATGACCCACGAAATCCTGCAACTATTGCGGATAATGTAGGGGATAATGTGGGAGACGTAGCAGGTATGGGTGCTGACCTTTTTGGTTCGTACGTTGCCACTGTTTTAGCAGCGATGGTTTTAGGGAATTACCTCATCAAAGACATGTCTGTTACAGCACAGTTTACAGATTCATTTAACAATATGGGCCCTATCTTACTACCTATTGTAATTGCAGGTGTTGGGATTTTAGCCTCTATCATAGGAACTTTTTTAGTAAAAGTATCAAGTAATGAAGCAAAAGAATCTCAGGTTCAGAAGGCACTAGATACAGGTAATTGGGTAGCAATTATCATCACATTAATTGCCAGTTGGTTTTTGATTGATTGGATGTTACCGGAAACTATGAATATGAAGTTTTTTGGAGAAGGCTATAAGGAGATTCCTTCTCGTCACGTATTTTACTCTGCTTTAATTGGTTTAGCTGTTGGAGCATTGATTTCGGTAGTAACAGCTTACTACACAAGTTTAGGAAAAAAACCCGTTTTAGATATTGTGAGAAATAGCTCAACAGGAGCAGCTACTAATATCATTGCCGGTTTAGCAGTAGGAATGAAGTCAACTTTTTTGTCTGTTGTTTTATTTGCAGCTGCAATTTATGGTTCGTATGAATTAGCTGGATTCTACGGTGTAGCATTAGCAGCATCAGCGATGATGGCTACGACAGCAATGCAGTTGGCTATTGATGCTTTTGGTCCAATTGCGGACAATGCTGGTGGAGTTGCTGAAATGAGTGAATTAGACCCAGAGGTACGTGAACGTACAGATATTTTAGATTCTGTAGGAAATACAACTGCGGCTGTTGGAAAGGGATTTGCAATTGCTTCTGCAGCTTTAACTGCTTTAGCATTATTTGCAGCCTATGTTACATTTACAGGAATTGATGGAATTAACATATTTAAAGCGGATGTTTTAGCCATGTTATTTGTTGGTGGAATGGTTCCGGTTATTTTCTCAGCATTGGCTATGCAATCAGTTGGAAAAGCAGCTATGGAAATGGTTCAGGAAGTTCGTCGCCAATTCCGTGAAATTCCTGGAATTATGGAAGGAACAGGAACACCGGAGTATGCAAAATGTGTAGATATATCTACCAAAGCAGCATTAAAAGAAATGTTACTTCCAGGGTTAATTACAATTATTACACCTATCATTATAGGTTTGATATTCGGGGCTGAGCCACTCGGAGGTTATATGGCAGGAGTTTGTGTAAGCGGTGTTATGTGGGCGATTTTCCAAAATAATGCTGGTGGAGCTTGGGATAATGCTAAAAAATCATTTGAAGCAGGAGTTGAAATTGATGGTAAAATGACTTACAAAGGATCTGATGCTCATAAAGCAGCTGTAACCGGAGATACTGTTGGTGATCCATTTAAAGACACTTCCGGACCGTCTATGAATATTTTAATCAAGTTAACGTGTCTAGTCGGATTGGTAATTGCACCAATCTTAGGAGATCACTCAAGTGAAGAAACTGTGGTAGAAGCAGAGCAAACTGAAAGTGCAGAAGTGGCTTATGTAGAGGCTATTGACGCAGAGGGTAATTTTATTTATGATTTTGGTGAAATGCTAGATGTAAATTTACCTTCAGGTAAAATTTTGAATGTAGGAGGAAAATCTTCTGAATTTAAAATATTTCGTTATTTTTCTGATCCAGAAATGAAAATTGAAGGAACAAATAATAATCACATTAAATGGGTAACACTAGACCGAGTTCACTTTAAAACAGGTTCCTCTGAAATATTAGAAAACTCTGAAGAGCAGTTGGCAAATATTGCCTCTTTAATGGAAGAATTTCCTGATGCTAAAATTAAAATAGGAGGTTATACGGATAGTACCGGTGATGAAAATGTAAACCTAAAAGTATCTAATGACAGAGCAAATATTGTAAAAGGATACTTGGAAAAACTAGGTATTACAGAAAATAGAATGCAGGCCGAAGGGTATGGTGCTCAACATTTTATATGTGAAGCAAATGATTCTGATATCTGTAAAGCAAAAAACAGAAGGGTGGATATAAAAGTGGTTTCGAATTAATTATTCTGAACGTCAAAACTTAACAAAAAGCAGCCCTTTGGGCTGCTTTTTTTGATAAAATACTTAGAATGAAAGTTTTTACCTTTACCAACTCGAAAAATACAATAATCAACCAATAAACATAAAAAATGGACTTTAAAAACTATACATTACCTTTTGATATAAATTCTGAATATAATAAGGGAGTAGCTTATTTTTCAATGGAATTTGCTATTGATCAATCACTTAAAACCTATAGTGGAGGACTAGGGTTTTTGGCTGGGTCACATATGCGTAGTGCTTATACACTCAAACAAAATTTAGTTGGAATAGGTATTTTATGGAAATTTGGTTATTATGACCAATCTAGAAATTCAGACCAAACTTTACTTCCAACTTGGGTTGAAAAAAATTATCACTTTCTAGAAGATACTGGAATTAAATTCCAAATAGATGTAAATAACGCACTAATTTGGGTAAAGGCGTATTACCTAAACCCAGAAACTTTTGGAACGTCTCCTTTGTTTTTTCTATCAACAGATATTCCTGAAAATGACTTTTTAGCACAATCCATTTGTCATCGACTTTATGATTCTAATACAGCAACAAAAGTTGCACAGTATATTTTACTTGGAAAAGGAGGTGCTACCTTATTGGATAAAATTAATTTAAAAAGAGAGATTTACCATCTTAATGAAGCCCATGGATTACCTGCTGCTTTTTATTTACTAGATAAATTAAAAAATGCTTCGGCGGTAAAAGAAAAACTTGTTTTCACAACACATACACCTGAAGAAGCCGGAAATGAAAAACACAACTTCAATCTTTGTTATGATATGTCTTACTTTTCGGGGTTGAGTAAAGAAGAAATTTCTATGGTCACAGGGTTAACTTCTGAAGAACCATTTAACCACTCACTAGCTGCATTACGTCTTTCTCATGTTGCAAATGGTGTTTCTAAACTGCATGGGATTGTTTCCAATAAAATGTGGAAAAAGTATTCAGGAATTTGTGAAATTAAATCCATTACAAATTCACAAGATTTTCTTTATTGGGCAGATAAAGAGTTGTATAAGTTTTCTGAACAAAAAGAAAATATAAATTTTGATAACAGAAAAAAACAGATCAAAAAACAAGCATTTAAAATTGTTGCCAACCAAACCGGTAAATTGTTTGACCCAAACGTGTTTACAATGGTTTGGGCAAGGAGATTTGCCGGTTATAAGCGTGCGGATTTTTTGATGTATAATATGGAAAAGTTTCAACAGTTATTACAGAACAAAAAATATCCAGTTCAATTAATTTGGGCAGGAAAACCTTATCCATTAGATGAGTCAGCAATTCATATATTCAACAAACTAGTCAATGAAAGTAAGAAATATAACAATATGGCGGTATTGACTGATTATGAATTAGAACTTAGCAGACAATTAAAAAATGCTTCTGATGTTTGGTTGAATAACCCACGTGTGCCACGTGAAGCGTCTGGTACAAGTGGAATGACTGCTGCAATGAATGGTGCAGTTAATTTTTCTACAGATGATGGCTGGATTCCTGAATTTGCACAAAATGGTAAAAACTCATTTGTAATTCCACAAGCTGACTATGAAATACTAAATACTGAAGAACAAGACTGGCAAGATTTAGATAATCTGTATAATATTTTAGAAAATGAAATTCTTCCTATCTATTATGAATATCCCAACAAGTGGAGGCAAATTGTGCAAAAAGGAATGCAAGATGTAAAACATCACTTCAATAGTGATCGAATGGCAGATGAGTATTATAAATTACTCTATATCGAAAATTAAACTTGTTTCATTAAATTATTGAATAGACCTTATAGAAAATCCTACCTTTGCAAAAACTTATAAAATGCCAATTATAGCACCATCTGTACTAGCTGCTGACTTTGGAAATCTTCAACGTGATATGGAAATGTTGAACCAGAGTGAAGCTGAGTGGATTCACCTTGACATCATGGACGGTGTCTTTGTTCCCAATATTTCCTATGGAATGCCCGTAGTTAAAACAGTAAATGAACTAACCGATAAAACATTGGATGTTCATTTAATGATTGTAGATCCAGATCGATATATAACTTCTTTTAAAGAACTCGGTGCTGATGTTTTAACAGTACATTATGAAGCCTGTACACACCTACATAGAACGGTTCACTTTATAAAAGATGAGGGAATGAAAGCCGGTGTTGCCCTAAATCCACATACGCCCATTCATTTATTAGAAGACATTATCCGAGATATAGATTTATTACTTATCATGAGTGTAAATCCGGGCTTTGGAGGTCAAAAATTCATCCAAAATACATATGATAAAATTCGTCAAGCAAGTGAATTAATTGACCGTAAAAATGCTGATACTTTGATTGAAATAGATGGTGGAGTTTCTCCTGGAAATGCTGCACAGCTCACTCAATTGGGAGCAAATGTGTTGGTTGCCGGAAGTGCTGTGTTTGGCTCAAACAACCCTCTAGAAACAATTCAGGAGATGACTAAAGTTTAGATGTTTCTCTGTCTTCAAAAAATTTAAAGGCTCTCATTTCTGAATAAGAAAAAATTGTTTTTCCTTGTGGAAATGCACAGTGTCCTCCATGTTTTGGGGTTTCTAAATAAACAAATGAATGCTCCTTTGCGAATTTATACGGGTAGCATGCTTTCCCAAGAAACGGGTCGTCCAGTGCGTTTAATATCAGAACCGGTATTTTTATATTGTGCATCACAAAACCGGGTGAAGCTCGTTTATAGTAATCTTCTTTATCTAAAAAGCCGTGTAATGGAGCTGTAAAGTATTCATCCACTTCATCAAAAGTTCGAATATTCTTTAATTTATCCCAATCCAACAATTCGGGGTATTGCTCTGATTTTTCTTTTAATTTTTTAGAAATTTTAGATAGTAAATTTTTCAAATACACTTGATTAAATCCCTTTTTCAATATTTCTGCACTTGACTTTAGCTGAACAGGAGCCGAAACAGCTACTCCTGATTTTATTTTGGGGTTAACCTCCTTTGTCCCAAGGTAATTTAAAATTTGAGCTCCTCCCATAGAAAAACCTAATAGGAAAATTTCTTCAAATCCTTGTTCTATTACCCAATTGACTACTTTTTCTAAATCTTCAACTACTGCATGGTGGTATAACCTTGGGAGACGATTCATCTCTCCGCTGCAACTTCGGTTGTTCCATGCAAAAACCGTGAAATTTTGATTCAAAAAATAAGTAGCACTAGTATTGTTATATGTTCGTGTGGAGTTACCTTCTAACCCATGGCATAGAATCACAGCCTTTTTAGGACTTTTTAGATGATAGTCCACATCCAAAAAATCCCCATCTTCCAGTTCCAACCGTTCCCTCTTGTAGATAGGTGGTTTTGTTTTCTTTACCCTTCCTACATAAATGGTAGAAATGTGTGGGTTTTTATATAGAAAATGAGAAGGTTGGTATTGAGAATGTTCTATTAATGGCATTTAAATAAATTTCACATCGTTTAGGTAGTTTTTTCCAATTTCACCGTTTATATGTGCTATGATTTTACTTTTTCCATATTGCAGTTCATTTTTTAGAGCTGGTGAATCCATTTTTACATAAAGAATTTGTTTAGAAACCTTGGTTTGTTCTACATATTTCATAATGGGAGTTCCCATCATCTCAGTAAATAATTCTTCTACTTGAATGGCTAAAATCTTGTCTTCCATTCCTAAATCAGAAATCATTCGCTTTATGGCATCTCCTAAACTTTGTTTGTTTTCTTTTCTCATAATCGAAAAATTTTACTTTCTGAGTTAATTTTCCGAATCACACTTTCAGTTCGTTCAGGGTGGGTATCTGAAATAAATATTTGTCCAAAGCGGTCTTCATTGACCAATGTTATCAATTGTTCTACACGTGTTTCATCCAATTTATCAAAAATATCATCTAACAAGAGAATCGGTACTTGTTTTGAGAATTTTTGAATTAATTCTAATTGTGCTAATTTCAAAGCAATTAAATACGACTTTTGTTGTCCTTGTGAACCAAATTTTTTGATGGGGTAATTTACAATTTTTAATTCCAAGTCATCTTTATGGATTCCTACTGTAGTATATTGGGCAGCTCTATCTTTTACCAAACTATTATGCAACAAATCATCAAACGAATTTTCTGACAATTGAGATTTATACACAATATCAACCGATTCTTTTCCCTGTGAAAGTCTGCTATAGTATTCTTGAAAAATTGGAACAAACTCTTGGATTAACTTTTCTCTCTCGTCATAAATTGCTTTTCCTAGAGAAACCAATTCATCATCATAAATTTCAAGTGAAATTTTGTCAAATGTATTGTTCTGAAAAAAGTATTTCAATAGCGTATTTCGTTGTGATAAAACACGGTTGTAGCGGATTAAATTTTGTAAATATTCTTTGTTAGATTGGGAAATAATGTTGTCTATAAATTTCCGACGAACCTCACTTCCTTCTTTGATTAAATCTATATCATAGGGTGAAATCATCACCAAAGGAAATTGCCCAATGTGGTCCGCCAACCGTTCATAATTTTTGGCATTTTTCTTTAGTACTTTTCCTTTCTCTTTTTGGACACCACAAAAAATAGTGTCTTCGCTTTCATTTTTAATAAATACCCCTTCTAAAGAAAAAAAACCTTCTTCAAATCGGATATTCTGTGCATCGGAATAGTTCAAATAACTTTTCGTTAAAGCTAAGTAGTGAACAGCATCTAACATATTGGTTTTTCCAACACCATTTTTCCCTACAAATGCGTTTATTTTATGTGAAAATTCAAATTTGCTCTCTTCAAAATTTTTAAAGTTTCTAAGTGTAATTTCTTTTAGGAACATCTTTCAAAGTTACTTATTGTTTCTTTCTGCTTGTTTGTTTTTGTACAAAGAATATAAAACTCCTCCACCTAATGATAATACAATTATACCCAATGAAAGCCATTCGGGAATTTCTAAATGATTTGCTTTCAAATAATGGTGCAATATCATTTTTATACCCACATATATCAAAATAATTGCGAGACTATACTTCAGATATGCAAATTTGTCTATAATATTGGCTAAGAAGAAATACATGGAACGTAACCCTAAAATTGCCATAATATTAGACGAAAAAACAATAAAAGGGTCTTCTGTAATTGCCAAAATAGCTGGAATACTGTCTAATGCAAATAGTATATCTGTAAATTCTATAATAATCAATGCTAAAAACAAAGGTGTTGCAGCCCAAATTCCTAGTTTTCTGACAAACAATTTTTGCCCATGAATCCCTTTGGTAATCGGCATTATTTTTCGCATAATTTTAAATACACGACTCTCTTTGGGGTTAAACTCTGACTCTTCTCCTGAAAAAGCCATATTATATGCGGTATAAATAAGAAATGCACCAAATATGTAAGTAATCCAATCTATTTTATTAATCAACCAAATTCCAAAAAAAATCATCAAAGCCCTGAACACAATAGCTCCAATTATTCCCCAAAATAAAACCCGATGCTGATACTTTTGTGGTATGTTAAACGAACGAAATATAACAGCTATCACAAATATATTGTCAACTGACAACGACAATTCCAATAAATACCCTTGAATGTACTTAGAGACCGCCATTCGAGGAGTATAATTCAGGGGATTCTCTATGTACTGATACGCAAATAACCAATATAGTATTCCCGAAAAAAGCAATGAAAGTGACACCCATAGAAATGTCCATTTTGCTGCTTCTTTTTGAGATATAATATGTGCCTTTCGGTTAAATACCCCCAAATCCAAAGCCAATAAAATGGAAACAGCTACTATAAATATGACCCAAACCATCGTTTAAATTTTAGGCAAATATCTGTAATTCTAAGCGACTGTTTGAAAATATATGAAAAAACTTATAGAAGTAACTAAAATTTAATACTACTCTAGCAAATGAATTTTTTAGAAAAAGGTAAATAGAATTTGGTGAAAACACTTAAAAAAGGTCATCTTTCTATTTTTTTTTATCAGGATTGTCTTTGATAAAGGCTGACCATCCGGAATATGATTTGGACTCAACCGCTTTTCCACTATTAAAAAAATGACAAACGGCAGCTGCTAAACCATCTGTAGAGTCTAGTCGTTTGGGGAGTTCTTTTAAATTGAGTAAATTTTGAAGCATTCCTGCAACTTGTTCTTTGGAAGCATTTCCGTTTCCTGTGATGGACATTTTTATTTTTTTGGGAGAATATTCTGTAATCGGAACTT
>JBKEAG010000188.1:0-38365 GCA_047972025.1 Moheibacter sp. | reverse complement strand
TTTTACTTCTAATGATTTCAGTAAAAGCAAACAATTTACGTTTCCTTTTGTTGTAAACACTTCTCTCAATGAGAGATGATAGAGATTTTGGTAGTTTTCTAAAGAGTTCATATTCACTATCGATCCCTAAATATTCTGCTGTTAAAACTAATGATACCACTTCTATATCTTTCATTTTTGGCTTTCTTACTTGGGTAAGATAATTTTCTCTAGGTTCTATTTCTTTGATGGTTCTCAAAATTTTATTGTAACTTGCTCTTAGGTTGTTCATTATATTTAACCAACTGGTAATTAAATATACAAAATATATCATTTTGGAACAACCTTTTTTTATTATTTTATAAATGCACTACGGGTTATAACTTCTAAGAAATATGCTAAACGAGGCTTATATGATTCTATACACACCCAAAAATAAAGAAGAGTCTTGGAAAGATTAGATAAATTCCTTAAAGTAGGGGTTTCAATAAAAAATAAGTTATTTAAAGCAATTCATTGGCTAAATTAGCTAACTCACTTCGCTCTCCTTTAATGAGTTGGATATGAGCAAATAGGTTTTGCCCTTGGACTTTGTCTATGAGATACGAAAGCCCATTTGACTGTTCATCCAAATAAGGTGTGTCAATTTGCTTGATGTCTCCGGTGAAAATAAATTTTGTGTTTTCACCTGCACGTGTGATGATAGTTTTGATTTCATGTGGAGTTAAATTTTGAGCTTCATCCACAATAAAAATTACATCCGAAAGACTTCTCCCTCTGATGTATGCTAATGGTGTTATCAATAATTTTTCTTGTTCTACCATCAAATTAATTTGTTTATACTCTTTATCTTTTTCGTCATATTGGTATTGAATAAATTTTAGATTGTCCCACAATGGTTGCATATAGGGGTCTATTTTTGACTTTATATCTCCCGGAAGGTAGCCAATATCTTTGTTGCTCAATGGAACAATGGGACGCGCCAAATAAATTTGTTTGTATTCTTTTTTCTGAGCTAATGCTCCGGCAAGAGCAATTAGAGTCTTTCCTGTTCCGGCAACACCGTGTAAGGCTACAAGTTGGATTTCTTTTTGTAAGATGGAATGTAGTGCGAAGGCTTGCTCTGCATTTCTAGGTTTTATGTTGAAACAAGTTTGTTTATTGACTCTTTCCAATTGTTGTAAAAAAGGATTGTAGTAAGCAAGAGCTGAAGACTTCTCTCCTTGTAGTATGTAGTAAGCATTGGGGTAAATGTTCATTTTATTTCCCAAGGTTTCAAGTGGGATGGAGTAGTCTTTGTAGAGTGAATCAATGATTTCTTGATCAAAGTCAGTATAAGTTTGAATGCCGGTAGGTAGATTATCTACAATCTGAACTTTTCCCGTTTCATAATCTTCGGCTCTAACGCCAAGTGCTTTTGCTTTTAGGCGTAGATTTACATCTTTTGTAACCAAAATAACCTGTCGTTTGGGTTCATCTTTTTGAACGATGAGACATGAATTCAAAATCTTATTGTCCATACTTTCTGAACCATAAATTTTAACAGCAGATTGGTCAATGCCATTCGTTTCCATAGCAATTTTAAACCGTCCTTTGTTATCACCAGAAAGTGGAATCCAGTCTTGAATCAGATGGTCTTTGGAGCTTTTGTCTAGAAATCGAATAAATTCCCGCGCTTCAAAGTTTTTAGTATCATTTCCTTTTTTAAACGTATCGAGTTCCTCTAAAACGGTTATAGGAATTACGATGTCGTGTTCATCAAAGTTTAAAATTGATTTGTGATCGTAGATAATGACAGAAGTGTCAAGTACAAATATTTTGTTGTCCATTGATTAAAAAATTCAGTTGGTTAAATAGACAAAAAAATAAAAGATTAATGTTAAAATCAGATGAAAACTTTGGGTAATTTTCAACGAACTTTCAACAATAATCTGTATAAATCATTTTGAATAAGAAATATAGAAAAATGTGTAAAATCTATATTTAGTTTAAATTTTATACATTTGAGAGTGTATTAAAAGCCTAAAATAGGTTGTAAAAATTGTTTAATGGTGGCTAAAATTATACTTTTTATCGTTATCTTCCCTCTTTCTATTATAGTTAATTCCCAAAATTTTAAATTATTGGGAGATAGGTGTTTTGAATCAAATGGAACTTGGGATACACCTGATCCAATAGCAATTCATCAAGATAATAATGATTTGTATATTTATGTGGATGAGGCTTCTCAACCTAGAAATCCTGAATTAATTAAACTTCAGTTGGAATCTCAAATTTGGAATGATCTTTCACAAAGTAATTATAATGTGGCATCAACCAGTATAACGAAAGGCGTTATAATGGAAGATGGCACTGTATATGCCGGAATTAGGTCTTTTGATAACAATTATTATGCCTATAAATTTTTTGTAGATGGGTCTTGGGAGGATTTTGGGGTGAACCCTATCCCCAATGTCCCACCGGATTCTTTTGGATTAGATGTAGTTGTTTCAGAAATAGGAGAACTTTATTTTTTCGGTGGGTTTGAGGTTTCTTTTGTATCCAAATGGAATGGTGATAGTTGGGTTTCGCTTCCTAATTTTGATAATAACCTTACAGCTATTCTGGAGATAGATGCTGCTATAGATGAAGATGAAAATCTTTTTGTTGCTTATGAAGATAGTGGGAAAGTTAAAGTAAAAGTTTTGCCTTCTGGTGCTTCGCAATGGACTGATATTTTAACCAATACATTTGACTCTAGTTATCCGAGAATTTTTGTCGTTTCGGAGCAAGAAATATACCTTTCTTATTCAGTATTATCTAGTAATGGGAGCGACTTTGCATTTATGGTTTTAAAATATGATGGTTTACAATGGCAACCTATGGGAGATGAAATAATCAATAACTATTGTAGTTCGGCAGATATAATTAAGCTATCTTCAGGTGGACTATATATAAGTAATTGCGAAAGTATTTTTGTTTACAATGAAATAGATAATGTTTGGACTAAGCTAGAAAATGATATCGTAGATAGTGGAGTTATAGCAAGTTTTAATGATCTTTTTTACGAATCCAACAGCGGAACTCTTATTAATGTTCTTGGATGGCTTGGGGGTGAAGATTGTAGTGGAATAACCGCAATAGAATATACTCCTGAAAATCTTTCTACTAATCAAAATCAAGTTGAGAAGTTTGATTTATTTCCTAATCCAACCCAAAATGAGTTGCATATTTCAAATTCTGATAAAATAAACAAAATAGAAATTTATGATTTATCAGGTAAATTAGTTTGGAGAAAAACTTATGAAAGTAAACAAACAGATGGTTTGAAAATTGATGTTTCAGAATATAGTAGAGGTGTTTATTTACTCAAAATAAACGAAGAAAAAACCTATAAATTTATCAAAGAGTAGTCATATAAACTAATTAATATAAATTAGTCATACGTAGAGATATACTTATTTACTCCACGTTTTGTAAATTAATTTGAACCTCTCTGTCGTACAGAAAGTTGGGTTGAAGTCCCTCACGTTTAACTATAAGTTGCCCTTGGTTTGACCCTGCAAAACGAGAAAATCCACTTCCAATTCCAAACCCGGGTTCACGAACTATGAAATAAACACCTTTTGAAAAAGGGTAATTCATCGTTCGAATGTTGGGAACAGTTGGTTTTTGGGCTTTTTTGTCTTTGTCAATTACAGAAAGAACTTTGATGTGCTTTAGAAGTTCTTTCACATCAGGATTATCTACCTCACTAATTTCATTGAGTCCGATTACCCCGATGGATTGTGGAGATTTTTGTACAAAATCAGTAACTTCTTGAGCGTTATTCATAGCTTGAACAGCTTTTCCATCTGGAATTTCCAATTTCAAGACTTCTTTTACGGTATTGAAATTTCCCGAATTTCCATTGTCAAATACAATTGGACTATTTTCTATGAAAATTTGCTCTTCTATATCCTCCATACTTATAGAACCTGTAGGATTATTGATAGACGTAATGAATATGGCAGCATCATATGCCAACAACGTAGAACGGGGAGTTACATTTGTTTTTTGAGCAATGAACTTTGTTTGTTGTTCACTCAGAGGTTTATTGATAAAAGCAGCACTTGCGATAGTATCTTGTAAATCTATTAGGATCTGATTTTCAGGTTTATATACGATGGTGAATTTTACTTTTGGAAATTTCATGGAGTAAATTTCAGTAAGAGCATCCAGTAAACCTTTATTAGAAGTATCTGCATAGATAGTCATTTCTCCCTCTTGGTGTGTTAACTCTTTTTTCTCATTCCCACAGGACAGAAAAAAGAATGAAAGAATGATAGGAATAAATAATTTAATAATCTTTTGAACGGATAGATTTAACTGCCCTATAAATTCTGAATAAACCATATACAATAAATAAAATACCCAATGCCTTTGCAGCATATGGACTAAGGTCAATCAAAAACCAATCTCTATAGATGGTGAAAACACCGATAAATGCGTAGAGTATGCCCATGATGACATTTATGACTTGTCTAATCATAAAAACAAAGTTAAGAAATTTTCTACGTTATAATTGTAAATACTGTATGATATTTAGGTTGATTGTAGGTTAAAAATGAGTACATTTTCTGTTAACAACTTTATTTTAAAAAAATGACTTTCTATTGCGGGACAATTTCATACCTTAGCAAGTCCTATGGAAAATTTGGACACAACTACAACATATCAATCTAAATCTCAGAAAATCATTGGATTAGAAAGAGGTAAGATACCGCCTCAGGCAATTGATTTAGAAGAAGCAGTGCTTGGAGCTATGATGATTGATAAAAAAGGGATTGATGAAGTGATAGATGTGCTTATGCCACAAGTATTTTACAAAATTCAGCATCAAACCATATTTTCAGCTATTCAGAAATTATTTAACAATACACAGCCCATTGATTTATTGACTGTTTCCAATGAATTAAAAAATGAAGGGAAATTGGATATGGTTGGGGGAGACTATTATTTGATTCAACTTACACAGAAAGTTTCATCAGCAGCGCATATAGAGTACCATTCACGAGTATTAATTGAAAAATATATATTACGTCAATTGATAGAAATTTCATCCAATATCATTGATAAATCGTATGATGATACTACGGATGTGTTCGACTTACTGGATTTCTCTGAAAGCAAATTATTTGAAATTACGGAAGGAGGAATTAAACGAAGTTTTGCTGACTCTAATACATTGGTACACGAAGCAATTGACAAAATCAAAGCCATGTCCGAAAAAGAAGGAATGAGTGGAGTTCCTTCCGGATTCGAACGAATTGACCAAATTACTTCCGGATGGCAAGAGTCTGATTTAGTAATTCTAGCAGCACGTCCCGGTATGGGAAAAACGGCTTTTGTCCTTTCTATGGCAAGAAATATGTCGGTAGTGAAAAAAATCCCAACAGCTATTTTTTCATTGGAAATGTCCAATGTCCAGCTTATTACCCGAATGATTTCAAGTGAAACGGGAATTTCTTCAGAAAAACTAAGAAAAGCAACTTTAGAAGGACACGAATGGAAACAACTTTATAACAAAGTAAAAGGCTTAGAAGATGCACCGTTGTTTATAGACGATACACCTGCACTTTCTATTTTTGACTTGAGAGCCAAAGCAAGGCGACTTGTATCTCAGCATGATGTGAAATTGATTATTATAGATTATCTCCAATTAATGACTTTAGGCGGTGGAAAATCAACCGGAAATCGAGAGCAAGAAATTTCTACAATTTCCAGAAACCTAAAAGCCATTGCAAAGGAATTGAATATACCGGTAATTGCGTTGTCTCAGCTTTCACGTTCTGTGGAAACACGAGGTGGAAACAAACGCCCATTACTTTCAGACTTACGTGAATCGGGAGCAATAGAGCAAGATGCAGATATCGTATCCTTTATTTACCGTCCCGAATATTACAAACTAGACGTTTGGGATGATGAACATGCTACTCCTTGTGCCGGACAGGCAGAATTTATTATAGCCAAGCACCGAAATGGAGCACTAGAAAATATACGTTTACGCTTTGTGAGTGAACAAGCAAAATTTATGGATTTAGAAGATGACTTTGGCATGGGAGGATACGAAATCCAAAGTTCTATGAATGAAGATTCACAAAACACAAAAGAATTTGGGAGTGCTATAAATCTTCCGGTAGGAAACCCATCAGAATCATTTGGAGAATTAGACAATTTTTCAAATCCAACAATTGATGAAAATGACGATGATGATATGCCTTTTTAACCTAAAATAAATTTTAGACCAACACCTAAAAATATCGTTTACATTAGTTAAATTCGCCCAGTAAAATACACAGTAACGATGTCTTTATTTGATGATACAAAAACAGCTTTTGAGTTCAAATCAGATCAAGATTTGAAAAAAGCACATAGTCTATTTAGGCTCATATCCAGTCCTGTTTTGACTAAAATAGGAACACTGTTTTTTAAAATTCCATTTGCTACAAAAATTCTATTTGTAAAACCAATTGTCCGAAAAACAATTTATAATCAATTTGTAGGAGGAGAAACAACTACGGAATGTTTGTATATTGCCAAAGAATTGTATCAATATAAGGTAGGCTCTATTATGGATTACTCGGTAGAGGGACAAGAGTCAGAAGAAGAGTTCGATAAAGTTAAAGATGAAATTCTCCGGTTGATTAAAATAGCAAAAGAAAATCCTAAAGAAATCCCCTTTGTAGTTTTCAAACCAACGGGGTTTGGTAAAATTTCATTATATGAAAAAGTAGGGAAGAAATCAACTTTAACTGAAAAAGAAACACAAAGATGGAGTGCAATAAGAGCCAGGTTTGAAGAAGTCTCAAAAACAGCTTTTGAGCAAGATATAACATTGATGGTAGATGCAGAAGAAAGCTGGATGCAAGATGCCGTAGATGATTTGGTAGATGAAATGATGCAGAGATTCAATAAAGAAAAATGCATCATATGCAATACACTACAAATGTATCGTCATGATCGTTTGGCATATTTGAAAAAAATGTATGAAAAAGCGGAACAAGAAAATTATATGTTGGGCTATAAAGTAGTGCGAGGTGCTTACATGGAAAAAGAAAGGGATAGAGCAGAAGAGTATGGTTATCTATCTCCTATACAGCCGGACAAGGCATCTACAGATAGAGATTATGATTTAGCATTAGAGTTTATTGTCCAAAACCGGCATAGAATTTCACTTTTTGCAGGAACACATAATGAAAAAAGTAGTGAATGGCTGACAAAACTAATGTTAGAAAATAACTTAGAAGTTTCCAACCACAAAATTTGGTTTGGTCAGTTATTTGGGATGAGTGATAACATCAGTTTCAAACTAAGTAGTTTAGGGTATAACGTTGCCAAGTATTTGCCCTATGGTCCTATCAAAGAAGTGATGCCCTATCTAATCAGACGAGCAGAAGAAAACACATCTGTTGCAGGACAGACCGGAAGAGAACTTTCACTGATAATGAAAGAAATAAAAAGAAGAAAAGAAACCCACTGATTTTTTGTAAATTGCCAATCCATTTATGGCAAACAAGCATTTTGTAGAAATCATATTACCACTGGCTTTGCCGGGTACTTTTACCTACCATATTTCCAAAGAAGATTTAACGATATTGAAGATTGGTCAGCGAGTAGCTGTCCCGTTTGGTTCGAATAAACTTTATACAGGAATCGTACACTCCTTTCATGCAAATCAGCCGGATTTATATAAAACAAAACCCATAGACTCCATATTAGATGCGAAGCCTTTGGTTACAGAACTGCAAATCCTATTTTGGGAGTGGATGGCAGATTATTATATGTGTACATTGGGGGAAGTTTACAGAAATGCTTTTCCAACGGCACTAAAATGGGAGAGTGAAACTTTTGTAAAGTTGAGTCATGAGTTAAATTTAAATGATTTAGAATTATCAGAAAATGGACAAATGGTTGTAAAATCATTGGAAAATAAAGGGCTTTTGTCCATCAGCGAAATATCAAAAATCATTGTATCCAAAAAATCCATTTCAGTTATCAAAAGTTTGTGGGAACAGGGAATTGTTCAAATAGATGAAGTTCTGAAAGAAAAATATACACCCAAAATTGAATTGTTTGTTCGAGTAAATTATGAATTAAAATCAGATGAAAAAATTTACAATACAGCTTTCGAAAGCCTGAAAAATGCTCCGAAACAAAGAGAAACACTACTCCAGTTGATAGTAGAAGAAGCTCAAAAAAACAAACCAATTAAAATATCAAGTTTTATCAAAAAATATGGAGGCTCTCATTCCATGTTTCGTTCAATGGAAGAAAAGTCATTGGTTGAAATCTATCAGTTAGAAACATCTCGTTTAGACAATATTTCCAATGAAACGGTAGTCTCAGAACAATTAAGTTTAGAACAAAATCAAGCACTAAATGCTATTTCTGACTTTTTTGAGAAAGACAAAACCGTATTATTACATGGTGTAACTTCTAGTGGAAAAACAGAGATTTATATAAAGTTGATAGAGAAAGCACTAGGAGATGGCGCATCAGTACTTTTTCTTTTGCCGGAAATTTCTATTACTTCACAGATGGTACAACGCATCCGAAAACATTTTGGAGATATAGTAGGGGTTTACCACTCAAAATTTAGTCAAAATGAACGAGTAGAACTTTGGGGAAAAACATTGTCAGGTGAATATAAAATTATAGTTGGCGCACGTTCCGCACTCTATTTACCAGTTCAAGATTTGGGCTTAGTCATTGTGGACGAAGAGCATGAGTCAGCTTATAAACAGACAGATGCAAAACCGTATTTTCATGCACGAAATATGGCTTTGGTTTTAGCAAGTTTTACTTCAGCTCATGTAATTTTAGGGTCGGCAACACCTTCACTAGAAAGTTATCATAACGCTCAAATTGGAAAATACGGTTATGTTCCACTTACAAAACGTTATTCAGACACTCAGTTACCTAAAATTGAATTGGTTGATTTGCGAGCAGCCTTACGTTCCAAAGAAATTACAGGCGATATTTCCCATATTTTGAGTGAAGCCATTCGAGATGAACTAAATGAAGGAAAGCAAGTTTTAATTTTTCAAAATAGACGTGGTTTTGCACCAGTTATGGAATGTTTATCATGTGGACATTCTCCTTTTTGTCAAAATTGTGACGTGCCACTTACTTTTCATAAATTATCCAATCAATTAAAGTGTCATTACTGTGGATACACACAAGCCAAACCAACAAAGTGTTTCAATTGTCAAAGTTTAGAATTAACAACCAAAGGAATTGGAACAGAGCAGATTGAGTTACAGCTAGAAAGCCTATTCCCTAAATTTAAGATAGCTCGCATGGATGTAGATGCCATGCGAAAAAAGTATGCATATGAGAAAACCATAGAAGCATTTGAACAACAAGAAATTGATATTTTGGTAGGAACACAGATGATAGCCAAGGGACTGGATTTTTCAAATATTGGGTTGGTTGGAGTGATTCGGGCAGATTCTATGTTGAATTTTCCTGATTTTAGAGCGCACGAGAAAGCATTTCAATTACTAACACAAGTAGCAGGAAGAGCAGGTAGGAGAGGAGAGCAAGGAAAAGTATTGATTCAAACCTATAATCCTGACCATCAAATTCTACAAAATGTGACAACATACAACTATGATAAAACGGCAACAGATATTTTATATGAACGTAAATCCTTTCTTTATCCACCCTTTTTACGACTGATTCAGATTACGTTTAGACATGGAAAAAAAGAGCGGGTAGAAAAGGTGTCAAATGAGTTTGTGAAACTCCTAAAACCTTATTGGGATGAAAAACACTTATTAGGACCAGAAGAACCATCTATTGGTCGTATTCGAAACTTATTTATACGAAAAGTATTAATTAAAATTCCAGAAAAAACATCATCTAAAAAAGCCAAAAAATTAATTTTAAAATCCATAGAAACACTTCATACAGTTTCGGTATTTCGTTCCGTAAAAATAGAGGTAGATGTAGACCCAAATTAAATTTAAGGTGTAACAAATAAAAACAAAACGCTACTTATTAAACTAAAATCAAAGAAATGAAATCTTACGAAGTACATAGAATCAAGAAAACCCTTAGCCCGGATAGTACAGAAGATTTACGAAAAGAGACAGAAGAGTTTTTGAATCAAAGAGCTGCAATGGGCTACAAACTGATAAGTGTAGATTTTAAATTGCCTAGTGATTCTTCTTATATATATGCTTTTATAGTGTTTGAAAAATGATAAAAATTCGAGATTTAAATAAATCATACAAAATGGGAGCAAACTCCCTTCACGTTCTCAAAGGAATAGATTTAGACGTGGAAGAAGGAGAGTTTGTAGCCATTATGGGGTCATCAGGTTCAGGGAAGTCCACTTTGCTGAACATCATAGGGATGCTGGATACACATGATACGGGTTTGTATGAATTGGGTGATGTGAAAATTGAAAAACTCAACGAAAAAAAAGCAGCCAATTACCGAAATAAATTTTTAGGATTTATATTTCAATCCTATAATTTAATTAATTTCAAAAACGTAGTAGAAAACGTAGCACTTCCACTATACTATCAAAAAGTAAACCGAAGCAAACGAGCCGATATAGCACTAGGCTATTTAGAAAGAGTAGGGCTCAAAGAGTGGGCGCACCATTTACCTAACGAGCTTTCAGGAGGGCAGAAACAGCGTGTGGCTATAGCCCGTGCATTAGCAGCAAAACCCAAACTTTTACTGGCAGATGAGCCAACAGGAGCATTAGACTCCAAAACATCTCAGGAAGTGATGCGACTGATTCAAGAAATCAATGATGAAGGAAAAACAATCTTGATGGTAACACATGAAGACGATATAGCACATATGTGTAAACGAATTGTTCGCTTAAAAGACGGGGTAATTATGAGTGATGAACGAGTCGAACAAGTAAGAATGTAAAATTAAGAAGTTAGAAACTAGAAAAACTTTTAACTTACTAAAAAAGAAAAATGTTTGATATAGACCGTTGGCAAGAAATATGGGCTTCCATTTCAAGTAATAAACTTCGGACAGCCCTATCGGGATTAACTATCTCATTAGCATTATTTGTATTCATAGTGCTATTTGGGATGGGGAACGGTTTGCAGAATGGGTTTCAACAAGAATTTTTCCAAGCAGGTGCCATGAATATGTATATATCGGGAACCTTTACCTCAGAGTCATATGCAGGTTACCAAAAAGGAAGAGAAATCATATTAGAAAATGATGATTTAGACTATTTACTCGACAATTTTTCAGATGATATAAAATACATTAGTGGGGAATATGATCAATCCATGATGGTAAAATACGGAGGAGAGTCCGGTAGTTATTCAGTAAGAGGAACAAATGCCGACTATCTTGAAATGGTAAATATCCAAATGAATAAAGGACGATACTTGAATGATGATGATATAAAACAACAAAAGAAATCCGTTGTATTGGGGCGAATGGTCATTCAAGATTTAGCATTAAATGAAAGTGCAATAGGGCAATACATAAACATTGGAACAGGAATGTATGAAATTATAGGAATTTTCTCCAGCAAAACCAATGATGACCGAGAAGAGCGTATGATTTATGTGCCTATCACAACTTTACAAACCATTTATGGTACAGATGATTTACCCTCCATTACCATAGCACCAAGAGACGGAATTTCCACAACAGACTTGTCTGATTTTGCAAAAGATGTCAAAAAAGATTTAAAAGCAAGACACGATGTAAGCCCAACTGACCCATCAGGGATTCGTATTTGGGATTCTTCCGAACAAATGAGTGACACCAATGCCTTCTTTTTTGTATTAACGATTATTGTTTTTGTAATTGGTGGTGGAAGCCTGATTGCGGGTATTGTAAGTATCGGAAACATTATGGTTTTTAGTGTAAAAGAACGAACCAAAGAAATAGGTATACGAAAAGCATTAGGAGCAAGACCGTTTGATATCATTTCCTTAATTATGCAAGAAGCGATTATTGTCACCTTATTTTTTGGAGTATTGGGAATTTTGATAGCAACATTGTTAGTAGAAAACATAAATGAAAGTCTGACAGACTATTTTATTTATAATCCGGGAGTAAGTACAGAATCATTGGTATTAGCATGTCTTATCCTTTTCTTTGCAGGGTTTATGGCAGGATTTATACCGGCTCGGTATGCAGCAAGAATAAAACCAATAGAAGCACTAAGAGACGAATGATGAAATGGATAATTTTTGACATAGACGCTTGGGCAGAAGTATACGCAGCAATTCGTAAAAATAAATTACGAACTATACTGACTATGATTGGTGTTGCTTGGGGTATGTTTCTATTTGTAGCCTTGTTGGGCTCTTCAAGAGGAGTTCAAAATGGATTTGATAAAATATTTGCCAATGCTGCAACCAACAGTTTATTTGTATGGATGCAACAAACAGCCATTCCTTATGAAGGCTTTCAAAGAGGAAGACAATTAGAACTAAAAATGGAAGATATAGAAGCCATAAAAGGAAATTTTCCACAAATTGAAATAATAGCCCCTAGAAGTCAAGCAGCCGGTATCACTGTAAAACACAAGACAAAATATGGAACTTACTCTGTGTACGGAGACTATCCGGTACAAAACAAATTATTTAAAAAACCAATTACAAAAGGAAGATTTTTAGACGACGATGACATAAAATACGGTAAGAAAGTTTGTGTAGTAGGAAAAGATATAGTTGATGAAATTATACCGGATGTAGGAAGTCCGATTGGTCAAATGATACAAATAGGTTCAGGTATGTACACCATAGTAGGTGTGTATGAACAGGGAGCCATGGCAATAGGTAGGAATAATGAAATCCATATACCTTTTTCCACCTTTCAGCGTGTATATAACAGACAAGGATTAGTAGATTATGTAATTATAAATGCTTCAAAGAATACAGATATTGTACAATTTGAAAAAAGGATTAAAGCATTTCTAAAAGAACGAAAGCAGGTACATCCAGATGACACACAGGCTATTGGTGGATTTAACTTAGGAGAAAATCTCAACAAAATGTTCTCTTTTATGAGCGGGTTACAACTATTAGCAATTGTTGTTGGCGCTTTGACTTTGTTCTCTGGAGTCATTGCGATTTCTAGTATATTACTGATAACCGTTTCAGAACGAACCAAAGAGTTTGGGATTCGCAGAGCGCTAGGAGCAGTTCCGAATCAGATTCGTTCACAAATCTTATTAGAATCCATTGTATTAACTCTGATTGCTGGACTTTCAGGGATTGTATTTGCAACCTTTGTTTTGTACATAATCAATACTTTTGTAGCATCAGGAGGTGAGGGAGATTTTCCATTTGTAAATGCTTCAGTAGATGTAACAACATTAGGATTTGCACTACTTATAATGATAGTTATGGCAATGTTTGCAGGATTGCTTCCTGCTCAACGTGCTATTTCTATAAAACCAATAGACGCTTTGCGTGATGAATAATTAATTGAACAAAAAATGAAAAAGGGTTTAAAAATTTTACTGATTTTAGTGTTTATAGTTGCCGTAGTAGCTGCCGTACTTTATATGTTTAAAACCAGTACCAAAGAAAATGAATCGTTTGAAACAACAGAAGTCGAAACACGAGATATTTCAACCAAAGCAGTAGCAACCGGCTCTGTAAAACCACGTGAAGTAGTAGAAATTAAACCCAATATTGCAGGAGTTATTTCAGAAATCCATGTAAAAGAGGGAGATATAGTAGCAAAAGGAGCATTGATTGCAACTCTACGCGTTATACCAAATGTAAGTAGTCTAAATGCAGCTCAACAACAAATTAATTCAGCAAAAATTACGCTTAATAATGAGAAAATTCAATTTAACCGAACTAAATCATTATATAACCAAGGGGTATTACCCAAACAAGACTATGATAATGCTTTAGCAAGCTATCAGATGGCACAACAAAACTTAACAGCGGCTCAGAGCGACTATAAAATCGCCCAAACAGGTATAGCACCAGGATTAGAACAATATGCAACTATACAAATTAGAGCAACTATAGCCGGAATGATTCTATCCATACCAGTAGAAATTGGAAATACGGTACAGGAAATTAATAACTTTAGTACAGGTACTACAATTGCAACTATGGCTGACGTTGATCAAATTATTTTTGAAGGAAATGTAGATGAAGCCGATGTAGGGAAATTAAAACAAGAAATGCCTCTTACCATTACTGTAGGAGCACTTCCAGATGAAGTGTTTAAAGGAGTATTAAACTTTATATCTCCTTCTGGAGTAGAAACAAATGGAATCGTCCAGTTTGAAATCAAAGCAGATGTAAGCCGTAAAGAAAATGTATTCCTTCGAGCAAATTATAGTGCAAATGCAGAAGTTATTTTGTCAGAAGCTAAAAATATACTGGCACTAGAGTCAGCTCATATACAGTATGATGATACAGGAAAACCTTATGTAGAAATACTAAAACAAGGAACAGAGTCTTATGATAGTCCCGTTTACCAGAAAAAAATACTAGAAACAGGAATTTCAGATGGAGTTTATACCGAAATCAAAAGTGGTGTAAAAAAGGGAGACAAAGTTAAAATATTCAATACAGACTTAGTAGAAGAAAAAGGAGGACCTCCGCATAGATAATGTAATTTACAAAGAAAGATAAAATAAGAAAATCTAAGATTTATAATTTTAGATTTTTTTATAAAATATTGGTTTTAAATAGTATTAAAATAGATTCTAAAAAAGTATAGATTTATTTTCTCAATTTCTATAAGCTATATATATTTGTGTTTATTCTAAATAAAGACAATGAACTGGAAAATGATTAGAGAATTATTCCGACAAATCCATTTATGGATAGGATTAATTGGAGGTGTTTTTATTTTTATTATTTCCTTATCAGGTGCTATTTTGGTATATGAAGATGAAATTTTACATGTATTAAACTCAAAAGTTTTTTCAATTGAGCCAAAAGAAATTAGTCAGTATGATTATGAAGATTTGATGAATGAGGTGTCAAACACAAGTGGAAAACAAGTAGTTGGATTTAAAGTTGGAGCTTCTAAGGATGAACCTTGGGAATATTTTGTTCGAGAAAAAGGAAAAAAAGGAAGGCCAGAAACTGTTTATATAAACCCGTACACTCAGCAAATTTTAGGGAATAATAAAGAATTAACTGGACGAGAATTTATTTTTTCAGTATTTAAGTTGCATCGTTGGTTTTTAATGGATATGAAAGTGGGGCGTCCCATTGTCGGTTTTTTCACATTGGTATTTGTATTTTCTATTTTTACCGGATTGGTAATTTGGTTTCCAAAGAAAGTTAAAAATTACAAGCAAGGGTTGAAAGTAAAATGGAAAGCAAATTGGAAACGAGTAAACCATGATTTTCATAATGCCTTTGGATTATACTCAACAATTTTTCTTTTAATTCTAGCTTTAACAGGACTTTGTTGGTCATTTGAATGGTATAAAGATGGATTAAGTAACCTTATTGGGGCAAAAGTTTTTGACCGTTCAGAAAAAGAAATTCGTATTCCAAATGATTGGCAAGAAGAAAATAAACCAACTAATGAAGTTCTCACATTTGTACAAAATGAACTTAGTACTTATGGGGCTCTCAGGTATAAATTACCTGACTCAAAAAGTAAAATATTAGAGGTAAATGCCTATAAAAAGGGATTTATGGCTATAAGTATTCCGGATACCTATTATTATGAATATACCTCTGGAAAGTTTATTGAATCTCGGTTATTCAAAGATTTAGCGTTTAATCAAAAAATAGCAAAATCGATTCATGATTTACATATGGGGTATTTATTTGGTCAAACTAATAAATTTTTATTTTTTCTATCAGCAATTATAGCAGCTTTACTCCCTATTACAGGATATTTGATTTGGTGGAACAAACGAAAAAAGAAACCCAAGAAAAAAGTAATCAATTATTAAACATATTTTAAAAATCTTCAAAGTCTAATAATTCAAAACTGTATACATTATAATGATTTAACTTACTTGTGTATTGACTTAACCAAAAACTCAAAATTTTTAAATCAATAAATTATAGACTATCTTTACAAAAACTTTTGTATAAATGGATGCAGATACGGTAAAACAAAAAAATTACGAAGTAGTTAAACAAGTATTTACCAATTTTTTGGAAGAACATGGACATAGAAAGACACCTGAACGCTATGCAATACTAGAAGAGATTTATTCTACAGATGAACATTTTGATATAGACCGACTCTATATCATGATGAAAGATAAAAAATATAGGGTAAGCCGAGCTACGCTTTATAATACGATAGAGCTACTTTTAGAAGCAAAATTAGTACGTAAACACCAGTTTGGTGACCAGCAGGCACACTATGAGAAATCCTATTTTGATAAACAACACGACCATATTATTCTTTCAGATTCAGGAGAGGTTATTGAGTTTTGTGATCCGAGAATTCAGTCGATAAAAGCAACCATCGAAGAAGTTTTTGGTATAAAAGTAGATAGTCATTCCCTGTATTTTTATGGTAGAAGAAATGAGTAGTCGATTGAAGTATTTTTCAATTTTATTGGTAATTTTTTTTGGTGTTTTTTTATCAGCTCAAGATAATGGTATTACCAAAAAACCACTACCAAAAAAAATAAAGCATTTACATTCCGATATCTTACGGGTTTTGCCCGATAAATTTGAAGGAAATCCTTTTGCACACGGTAATGTTGTATTTGAACACGAAGGCACAAAATTATATAGCGATAGTGCCGTCTATTACCAAAAAGAAAACTTTTTTCGTGCTTGGTCTCGTGTACGAATTGTAAATGACACGATGAACATGACCTCCGATAGTTTAGAGTATGACGGAAACACAAGCATTGCAAAAGCTTTTGATCGTGTTCATATGAGGGACAGTAAATCAGAGCTTTTTGCTGATTATGTTGAATACAGTCAAGAAACCGATATTGCCATTGCATCAGGAAATGTTGTTCTAATTGACCCAAGTCAACGAATTGAAACACCCCATTTGATTTATGATCGAAAAATGGGAATTGCCAGAACGGATGCCGGAGCTGTAATCCGAGGTGAAGACGGTACGGTAACACATGCACAAACCTTGGTTTACAATGCAAATACAAAAGTTGTTGAATTCAATCGGAATACAACGATTGAAACGCCGGAATATCGGATTAATTCTGAACAGATGAAGATGAATCAAGCAACTGATGTTACAGAGTTTATCGGTAGAACGAGAATTACCGACAGGAAAAATCCGAGAAATTATATTTTGATGCCCGAGGGTAGCGGTACTTTTAACAAACGAACAGGAGAAGCATTTCTTAAAAAACGCTCTACTGTTTACCGAGAAGGAAAGGAGTTGCATGGTGATGAAATGTACTTTAACGATAAAACCGGTTATGGTTGGGCAAAAGGAAATGTTTTGATTGATGATCCGGAAGAAAAACGATTTATACGTGGTGAATATGGAGAGGTATATCGTGAGATGGATTCTGCCTATGTAACGGGAAATGCCTATGCTGTAAAGGCTTTTACACTCGACTCGCTTTATTTTCATGCTGATACGATTATGGCTGTGCAACAAAAAGACTCTACACGAGTTATAAAGGCTTATTTCAATGCACGGTTTTATAAAAGTAACGCACAAGGAAAGTCTGACTCTGTTTTTTACAATGAAACGGTTGGTTTGCTAAAATCTTTTAGAGATCCTATTCTATGGTCAGGAGGACAGCAAATCACAGGTGATACTATTTATTTATATAATAATCCGGAAAAACAAGTATTAGATTCTGTTCATATTTTTAATAATTCATTTGCCATCTCCAAAGTAGATTCTTTAATGGAAAAAGAATACAATCAAGTTAAAGGAAAATTTATGATAGGTTATTTTTTAAATAATGAACTAAATTTAGTTGAAGTTCACGAAAACGCACAAGCCATAACCTATGCAGATGATGAAAATGATGAAAATAATACAAAAGAACGAATCGGAATAAACATGTCAGATTGTGGAATTATAGAAGCTGAAATAAGTGGAAATAATATAGATGTATTAGCTTGTCGGATTCAGGCAAGTTCCAAATTATATCCCGAATCCAAATTACCTGAAAAGTTGAGATATTTAAAAGACTTTAATTGGAGAGGTGAAGAGCAAATGAAGCATTGGAAAGAAATCTTTGACGACCCACCATATGATTTAGAAATTCAAATTAAAAAAAATGAAAATAAAAAATCTGTTTCAGAAGAGGGTATAGATTTAAATTCTTTATTAGATTCAAAAGAAAATGAATAATAATCCGTTAGAGATTAGTATTTTTACCATTCAGAATAAAAACATATAAAATGACCAAACTAAAATTTCTGTTTCTTCCAATTTTATTTTTATTAACCAATTGCTATGTTTATAAACCATATACAGAAAAAGAAGTAGATGAAATAAATAGCTTAAATAAAAGTAATTTAGTATCCTCCTCTTCTCAAGCATTAACATTAAAAGGAGAAGAAGAACGTATTGGTAAGACAAAAAAAATAGAATCAGAGCAAAAAAGAAAGTTGGAACAAACAAGAAAAAAAGAAGAAGCTATATCACCGGTCAAGCCTTCTGATACAGATAAATTATCAGGAAGACCTGCTGTCGGAAACAAAGTAGGAAAGGTTATAGAAACAGCTACACAAGACTCTACTCCTAAAGTACTAGAAATAAAAGACAAAATCCGTCCCAATCAATATTACAAAATTACAGTCGAAGACAGTCAATACAAAATACAAGCAGACCAATGGGAGGGAGATACGCTTGTATCACACATACTTCGTAAGCCGGAAAGAGTGCTGAAATTTCATAAAGATCAGATAAATGAAGAAGCATTACTAGAAAGACGATTCTCTAAGCCTTATTCAGATTTACTTACAGTTGGTGCTTATGTAGCTGCTGGTGCAGCCGTATTATTATTGGTTTTATAATGAATGCACAAAACCTGAAAGAAGATTTTTTTAAATACCAAGCCAAAACAACTCCTTATGCTTCGGGTTTTGAAGTAGATTATGCAAAAGGAAGCTACGTTTACGGAAAAGATGGGAAGGCTTATTTGGACTTTGCTGCCGGAGTTTCAGCCAATACTCTAGGGCATTCCTTTCCAAGAGTTATTAACGCGATAAAAGAACAAGTAGACAAATATCTGCATGTGATGGTTTATGGTGAATACGCACAACAAAAACCGGTTCAGCTTTGTAAAAAAATAGCAGAAATTTTACCAATGCCACTAAATACAACCTATTTAGTAAACTCTGGTACAGAAGCGATTGAAGCATCTATGAAATTAGCAAAACGCTATACAGGGCGAGAGGAGATTATTGCTTGTAAAAATGCTTACCATGGAAATACACAAGGTTCACTAAGTTTGGCGGGATGTGAAGAAAAAAAACGAGCATTTCGTCCTTTGCTACCTAATATTAATTTTATTGAATTTAATTCAGAAAAAGATTTAGAGAAAATAACAACTCAAACAGCCGGAGTTATTTTAGAATCTATTCAAGGAGCTTCAGGATTTAAATTGCCTCAGAATAACTACTTACAAAAGTTAAAAAAAAGATGTGAAGAAGTAGGAACTTTATTGATTTTAGATGAAATTCAACCCGGATTCGGACGAACTGGAAAACTATTTGCATTCCAACATTATGACATGACTCCTGACGTACTGGTGATGGGAAAAGGAATGGCAAGTGGGATGCCTATTGGGGCGTTTACGGCAAGTGCAGAAATTATGGACTGTTTATCACACAACCCCACTTTGGGACATATTACAACTTTTGGAGGAAACCCTGTAGTTGCGGCAGCAGCTTTAGCAACTTTAGAAGAATTGTTGGAAAATGATTGGATGTCTAAAATTGATGAGAAAGAAAAATTATTTAGACAACTGTTAATTCATCCAAAAATTAAAAATATAGCCGGAAGAGGTTTGATGTTGGCACCTGAATTAGTATCAGAAGAATATGCACTGAAAGTAGCAGAAAAGTGTATGGAAAAAGGCTTAATACTCTTTTGGTTAATGTATAGTGTACAACATTTAAGAATCACACCACCTATTACAATTTCAAATGATGAAATTAGAGAAGGCTGCCAGATTCTTTTATCGGTATTGGATGAAGTTTAAAAAATAATTTATGGAAAATTTATCAGAAAAAATTGACCAAAATATAGCACGAGTAACTGATTTTCCAAAAGAAGGTATTCAGTACAAAGATATTACATCACTATTTCAAAACCCTGAATTATGTACTGAAATAGTAACAGAATTTGCCAAATTTAGCCATGGGAAAATAGATGCTGTTTGTGGAATAGAAAGCAGGGGTTTTCTTTTTGGAATCCAAATAGCACAGAAGTTGAGTGTCCCTTTTGTATTGATTAGAAAGCAAGGGAAACTACCGCCACCAACTGTTTCAGAATCGTATGATTTAGAATATGGTTCTGCGACAATTGAAGTTCAACCTCAATATATAACAGAGGGTATGAGAGTACTGATTCATGATGATGTTTTGGCAACCGGTGGAACGGCAGAAGCATCAGCAAAGTTGGTAGAAAAGTGTGGTGGAGTTGTGACCCAATTTAGTTTTATTGCCAATTTAACTTTTCTAAATGGTAATGAAAAACTGCGAAAATACACGAATGAAATTCAGTGTTTAGTCAGTTATTAATTCAAATTATAAAAACTTTTTGAAAGTCTTTCTCTTTTTGTGATTGACAGGATTAAAATCACTCCACAGAGCTTGAATGCTTTGGTTGTCTTCCAGTTCAGGATTTGTCTCCATGTATTTTATATTGTACTTTTTTATTGTATCAAATATTTCCCTGAAAATAATGGAGGTCACACCCTTTCTCTGGTATTTTGGATGTACTCCGATTAAAACAAATTCTACCGTATCATTTTTCTTTTGAGCTTGTAAAAGGTGATACCAACCTAGTGGAAATAATTTTCCTTTTGCTTTTTGTAACGCCTTGGCGTAGGAAGGCATGGTAATAGCAAATGCGCAAAGCTCACCTTCACCATCTTCTATAAACGTAAGAAATTCAGGATTCAGGATTTTGGAGTATTTTTTTGCATAAAAAGCCTTTTGGTCTTCCGTGATAGGAACATAGGACTCCAGACTTTTATAAGACTCTTCTAGCAAATCGAAAACGGGTTTTATATACGGTTGTAGCTCCTTTGCGTGATTGAAATGTAAAAGTTTTAAGTTATAACGTTCGGTAATTAATTTTGCAAAATCATAAATTTTATCAGGAATAGAATCCGGAACAGTCAGAAGTTGTTCTATCCATTGTTTTTCAATTTCAAACCCTAATCGTTCTAAATGTTGTGGAATATATTTGTAATTATATGAACCAATTGCTGTAGCTATTTTATCAAAACCAAATGTAAGAACGCCTACTTTCTCTAAATTGGTAGCTCCCATCGGACCTTCCATAAACTCCAATTCATTTTCTTTGGCAATTTCCTCAAGTTTTGAAAATAAGGCACGGGAAACTTTTATATCATCAATCACATCAAAATAGCCAAAACGTAGCTTTTTTACATTTAATTCATTAACCTCAACTTGATTGATGAGAGCCGCAATTCTCCCAACAATTTTACCATTTTTATATGCTAAAAGATAACGAGCAGAAGCATATTTAAATGAGGGATTTTTACGAACATCTAAACTGTTCAATTCATCACTAATCAAAGGAGGAACGAAATAAGGATCATTTTTGTACAAATCCAATTGGAATTTTACAAAATCTTTAAGTTCACTACGTGAATATATTTCTTTGATTTCGATTTTCATATAGCCGACAAAGATAATAGAAACTACGGACTAAAGTAAAAACCTTTGTCCAAATACATTTCAGTTTCCCATCTGTTTAGTGTTTGAGTTGTTTTAAATAAATGATTTTCAAATGATGAATGAATGTTTGGTGTATGTCTGTTGTCGTTTGTAATTTGACTGATTGCGGCTGATAACAGTGGCTCATTAGGATTACCTAATTGTTCTAAATTTTCCAAAAAATTTAATTCATTTATTTCTACATTTGGAACAATTCCAGTAGTAGAACCAGACTGATTTTTGGTATTTTTATACTCAAAAACAATGGGTTGTAACGCCCAAGTGTGAGAATTATTTATATTTTCATTGGAAGTGTAATAAGATGATGGTGAGTCATATAACGTGATAGAGCCAACTGTCTTTCCATACGTCTGCGTTCCAACTGTTACAACATTTATATACGGACGCATACAGCTAATCAGCATTTCACTGGCAGAGGCTGTTCCACGAGTAGTAATGACATAAAGTCGGTTTAAGTTTAAATGATTCAGTGGAAACGTTCCGGTTTGTTCTAGACTGTTATCAAATAATTTTGCTTCATTTTCAAATAGGTAAGTAGAATTGTTGGATGATCTTTTTTTATTGAAAGTTAGGTGAGTAAAGGCTTCTTGAGGAAATTGTCCGGTGATCATACTTCCTAAATATGTAGAAGTTTGAACCGAACCGCCACCATTATAGCGTAAATCAAGAATTAGATCAGTAATTCCTTGATTTTTTAATTGTCCTATGGCATCGTTAAGTTCATCATTATAATTGGCACGAAATCCATTGTAAACCAAATAACCTATTTTGTGTGTTCCTTCATTCATTATAGTAGATAAATAAATGGGATTTTCATGAATTTCAACTTTTGTTAATGAGATAACTTCATTTGTTTCAAACAATTGTCCATTTTCTATATAGCCCAACTTTAATTCAATAGTCGAATTTTCCAAAAGTTCTAAATAATTAGAAGTAGTTAACTGTGTACCATTGATATGTGTGAAAATATCTCCTCTTTGCAAACCTGCATTTTCAGCAGGGGAGTTGGGAAGTACATACTGTATGTAACCAAATAAATTTGATGTATTTTGCCCAGTGAGAACCAAGCCATAGTCCATTCCAAACCCATAGTTGATGTTAGAGAACTGATTTTCCAGTTCGTGATAATCATCTACAATCCAAGAAAACCGATCTGTATTTCCATAATCGTACAGTAAAGAATGAAATAAATTATCAGGACTTTGTTGTGCTTCTATGAAAGTATTGTATTCAGAATTGTTGGAAAACCGATTGTCAGCTAAGTCAGAAACACTATTTTGCCAATAATACCAAGTATTCATTGCTTTCCAAACAAAATCATTGACTGAAGTAGAAGTTTCGGGAGTAGAATCATCATCATTTTTACAAGAATGAAAAACAATAGTAAAGGATATAACAAAAAGTAAGATTATGATTTTTGAGTTCATTTTTCAAAATTAATTGTAACTTTAAAGATATGAAAAAATTAAACAGTTACTTTATTATTCTATTTGTAGGAATGATTTTGTCATGTGTACATACTTTACCAAAAGAGACTCCTGAAATTTTGACAGCTACTTACAAAATCAAAACTTATTCTGAAACAGAGAAAGGATATGAAGTTTATCTGACATTGAAAAATGTGATGGAAACAACGACAGTAAAAGGTGTAGTGCTGAAAAATAAGTATTTTGAAAATATAGAATTAAAACATTTAGAAGGAAATAATTATTTTGTAGAGCAATATTTTCCGGTAAATTCCCAAACGATTATTAATTTTGAAACACCAAAATCAGACAGTAGGAAAGATGGAATAATTTTTGAAATAAGTGGAATTGAAAAATTTAAAGAAATTAATTTTAAACTAAAATAAAAAAACAATGGCATTTGATCCTATTTATCTGATAGTTGTTGGTGTTCCTATGCTTCTAAGCATGTACATCAGTTACCAATTGAAAAGTAAATTTAAACATTACTCCAAAGTTCATTTGGCAAACGGTATGAGTGGTAAAGAAATTGCAGAAAAAATGCTTTCTGATAACGGAATACACGATGTGAAAGTGATTTCAACTGCGGGACAGTTAACGGACCACTACAACCCTGCTAATAAAACGGTAAACTTGTCTGAAGTTGTTTATCATGAGCGGAATGCAGCAGCAGCAGCAGTTGCAGCACATGAAGTGGGACATGCTGTACAACACGCCAAAGGTTACTCTTGGTTGCAAATGCGCTCCAAGATGGTTCCGGCAGTAAGTTTGTCAAGTAACCTTTTGCAATGGGTTTTGATGGGGGGATTGATTTTGTATGCTTCATCTGAAATTTCAGTTGTTTTATGGATTGGGATTGCGCTATTTGCTGTTACAACGGCATTTGCATTTATTACGCTTCCGGTAGAGTATGATGCGAGTAACCGTGCTTTGGCTTGGCTAAAAGACCGAAATATGGTTTTACCAAATGAATATGCCGGAGCTCAAGACTCACTGAAATGGGCAGCAAGAACTTATTTAGTTGCAGCACTTGGTTCTTTGGCACAATTGCTTTATTTTGTGATGATTGCAATGGGAAGAAGAGACTAAAATAAGTTTTTTAGGTATAATATAAAACCCCACAGATTTTAAAATTTGTAGGGTTTTATTTTCTTTAATTTCTATATTATTATTCCAACCAACTGGTTAAGTAAGACTCATCTTCCAAATCAACAGCCTGTTGTGTTAAGTTTAATGGATGAAACGGATCAATCATTACAGCTAATTCTTCTGTTTCTTTCTGTCCTATGCTTCGCTCCATAGCTCCCGGATGAGGACCATGAACAATTCCCCCCGGATGAAGTGTGAAAAATCCTTTTTCTATATGATTTCGGCTCATGAAATCACCATCTACATAATACAGTACTTCTTCTGAGTCAATGTTACTATGGTTATATGGTGCCGGAACGGCATCTGGGTGATAGTCGTAAAGTCGAGGTACAAAAGAACAAATCACAAAATTATTTCCTTCAAAATTTTGATGAATTGGTGGTGGTAGGTGAATCCTTCCTGTTATAGGCTCAAAGTCATGAATGGAGAATCCATACGGATAAAAATAACCATCCCAACCCACTACATCAAATGGATGTGTAGCATAGGTAAAAGAATGAATGACCCCAGCTTTTTTTACTTTTATGAGAAATTCTCCTTTTTCGTCAACAGGTTCTTTAAACTCGGGTAATTTTATGTCTCGTTCACAAAAAGGTGAATGTTCCAGTAATTGACCATACTCATTTCGGTAACGTCGAGGTGTCTTTATAGGAGAAAATGATTCTAAAAAGAATAAACGATTGTCTTCTGTATCAAATTCCATTTGGTAAATAGTTCCTCTCGGAATGATTAAATAGTCTCCATATTCAAATGGAATGTCACCTAAAAAAGTTTTTAGCTTACCACTTCCTTTGTGGATGAAAAGTAACTCGTCACATTGCCCGTTTTTATAAAAATAATCGGTCATGGATTTTCTAGGTGCAGCAACACCCATTACCAAATCATTGTTGAAAAATAATGGAGTTCTTGCCTCTAGGAAGTCATCAGTAGGTTTTGCATTGAACCCTTTGACCAACCGTGGTTGTATATTTTTTTCTATGGCTGCTATTGGACTTACATCTACGGACTCACCTACACGTTTTATTTGAGTAGGTCTATGAAGGTGGTAGATTAATGATGAAACACCACTAAATCCTTCAGTTCCAAATAATTGTTCGTAACGATGTCTATTGTTTTTATCTTTGAAAACAACATGTCTTTTGTGAGGGATTTCTCCCAATTTATGATATCTCATTTTTAACGTTTGCTTTGTTTGCCTAAAATTAAGGAATATTCACAATATAAATCAAACCTTTGAAGTAATTTCTTATTGAAATTTAAGAAATCGGATTTGTAATTTTTCCCATATATTCATTTTGGATTGTACGCGAGCCAGTTCATTTTTCAAAAAAGCCTGAAAATCATTGTTAAAAGATAGTAGAGTAGAGGTTTTGTATAAATTATAGGCAGAAATGTAATTGGAATTATACTCTGCTATTTTTCCTTTTTGATAGGTGAGGGTAGCCTTGTCGGCTCCGGTTATTTGTAATCCTGCCTCAATGATTTGTGTTGCTTTGTCTAATTGCCCAAATTCAATCAATAGATAACCATAGTTTACATAGGTGACAGGATATGTTTCATTACAGAATTTTATTGCCAATTCGTAATGGCGTTGTGCTTTTTCAAAATCTTTTACTTTGGTTTCATAAATCCATCCGAGATGATTATGTGCACGACCATAACCCGGGTCAATGAGTAAAATCTCTTCTAATAACTTTTTAGCGGATAAAATATCTCGTTCATCAATGGCTCGACTAACTTCCAAAAAAAGATTTTCTACGTCTTGCATGACTGAATTAACACTAAAAAGTTAATGAAACAAATTTAGTAAAGGTTGAAAGATAATCAATTTTTTTCTAAATAAGCCATATAAAATCCATCAAAACCACTTTGAGATGGGAGAATTTGCTTTTCTCGAAGTAATTTAAATTCAGGGTGATTTGTAAGAAATTTTTGAATTTGTTCTTGGTTTTCACTTGGTAAAATAGAACAGGTAGCATATACCATTGCACCACCAGATTTTACTATTTTACAGTAATCATTTAGAATTTTTTCCTGTTCTTGTTTTACAGATTTTACAAAGTCTAAATTCAATTTCCACTTGGCATCCGGATTTCGACTTATCACGCCTAATCCACTACAAGGCGCATCAATCAACAACCTATCAGCAGTTGCTTCCATTTTTTTGATGACTTTGGTGGAGTCAATGACTTTGGTTTGAATGTTTTGAGCTCCGTTTCTTTTTGCTCTTTTTTTCAATTCTTTTAATTTCCATTCGTGAATATCAAGTGCAAAAATCTGTCCCTTGTTTTGTGTTAAAGCGGCTAAATGTAAAGTTTTTCCACCTGCTCCCGCACAAGCATCTACTACACGCATTCCCGGTTGAACGTTTAAGTAAGGAGAAATCAATTGAGAACCGGCATCTTGAATTTCAAACCAACCGTTTTGGAATGAATTGGTTCGGAAAACGTTAGCTTTTTCAACCAATTGTAGTGCATCCGGATATTTTGAAAGAACCTCAGTCAGGATTCTAGCTTCTTGCCGTAATTCATTTTTTAAGGTTTTCCGGTCTGTTTTGAGTGTGTTGACTCGAATGACTGTGGGTGCGGGAATGTTCATGGCTTCTACTTCTTTTTCCCATTGTTTTCCAAGTTCATTTTTTCCAAGTTCGTTTAGCCAATCAGGAATGGATTCACGTATAGCAAAATTATTATTGGTTGCTTCGTGGTTTCGTTTTAGAATTTCTTTTGAATTAACTTTTTTAAATTCTTCCCAAAAGGGTAACTTTTCATCTTCCAACACAAACCAAGTACCCACAAATTCCCAAAGATTTTCAGGTGAAACCTCCTTTCCCATAGATGCTTCTATCATACGTTTCCAGCGAACAGTATCGTAAACCGTTTCGGCAATAAAACCGCGGTCTTTACTTCCCCATTTTCGATTGGATTTAAGTGTTCGTTCCAATTCACGGTCAGCGTATTTATTATGAAAAAAAACATTATTGAGTGTTTCTGTAATGCCTATAAATAAGTTTTTATGTGGAAGTATTTTCATCAAATGAGTTTAGTCTGCAAAATTACGAATTTCTAGAAGTTTTTGGATTTAATGTTGAATGGCTAGAAATTAGAAATTTATCTTGATATTTACTTATTTTTGCAAAAGAGTTCTGAATTCATGTATAAGTCTGTTATTCGTCCTATTTTATTTCAATTTGATCCTGAAAAAGTTCATTATTTTACATTTTCTTTTTTAAGAGTAATTCAAAAGATTCCTTTTGTTTCTTCTATTTTTAGAATACTTTATGTAGTGGAAGATAAGCGACTAGAGCGTGAGGTTTTTGGAATTAAATTTAAAAATCCAATAGGCTTGGCAGCGGGTTTTGATAAAGATGCAAAATTATACAACGAATTGTCAAACCTAGGTTTTGGCTTTATAGAAATAGGGACACTTACACCAAAATCACAACCTGGGAATCCTAAAAAGCGCTTATTTCGTTTAAAAGAAGATTCAGCATTGATTAATCGAATGGGGTTTAATAATGAAGGGGTACAAAAAGTAGCTCAACGATTAAAAAGAAATCAAAAAATTATTATTGGTGGAAATATTGGGAAGAATAAACTAACGCTTAATGAAAATGCTGTAAAAGATTATGAAATTTGCTTTGATGAATTGTTTGATGTTGTAGATTATTTTGTAGTCAATGTGAGTAGTCCTAATACTCCAAATCTAAGAGAATTGCAGGATAAAGAGCCTTTAATGGATTTATTGAATATACTGCAGTTAAAAAATCAATCAAAATTAAATACTAAACCTATTTTATTAAAAATAGCTCCTGATTTATCAGATGAACAGTTACTTGATATTATAGAGATTATTCAGAAAACTAAAATAGCAGGAGTTGTAGCGACTAATACAACAGTAGGTAGAGAGGGTTTACAGGCTGATAATCAGCAAGAAATAGGTGGTTTGAGTGGGGTTCCCCTAAAAGAGCGCTCTACGGAAGTCATTCGATTTTTGACAGAAAAAAGTAATCATTCTTTTCCGGTGATTGGGGTAGGGGGAATTCATTCTTCCGAAGATGCTCTTGAAAAACTAAATGCTGGTGCATCTTTAATTCAACTTTATACTGGATTTATTTACGAAGGCCCGGGATTGATAAAACGAATCAACCAATCGTTACTAAAGGAAATTAGATAACCTTAATTATTCAGAAGTTATACTTTTTTTAAATTAAACAAATCTTTTCGACGATCTTTTAAGTTTCTCACACTTCCAAATTGATTAAGTTCACGAAGTAAATCAATATCTACATCAGCTATCAAAATCATTTCTGTATTGGGTGTTGCTTCAGCTTTTATTCCATTGGTTGGAAATGAAAAATCACAAGGTGTAAATACCATTGACTGAGCAAACTGTATATCCATATTGTGAACATTTGGTAAATTCCCTACACTTCCGGCTATGGCTACATAACATTCATTTTCTATGGCTCTAGCTTGTGCGCAGTGTCTTACTCTAGAATAGCCGTTTTGAGTATCGGTTAAGAAAGGAATAAACAAAATATCCATTCCCTCGTCAGCCAGTAAACGACTTAATTCAGGAAATTCGGAATCATAACAGATTAAAATTCCAACCTTTCCACAATCAGTATCAAATGTTTTGAGTTGATTACCACCTTGTAGCCCCCATACTTTGGCTTCATCGGGTGTTACATGTATTTTTTCATATCGTTCTATGGTACCATCACGTTTGCATAGATATCCTACATTATAAAGTTTATCATTTTTGATTTCAGGCATACTTCCTGTAATGATATTGATATTGTATGAAATTGAAAAATTAGAAAACTGTTGTACTATTTCTTCTGTATAAGTTGCTAAATTACGTATGGCTTCTGGTTCAGATAAATGGTTACTTTGAGCCATGAGTGGGGCATTGAAGAACTCAGGGAAAAGAGCGAAATCTGAACGGTACCCGGAAACAGTATCAATGAAATATTCTGCTTGTTGCATTAAACTATCAATGTCTTTGTAGGGGCGCATCTGCCATTGGATTAACCCTAGTCTAACAACTTTCTTTTTAGTAACAGCTTTTTTAGATGGTTTTTCATAGTAGATGTTATCCCACTCTAGTAGAATTGCAAAATTATTTGAGTCATCATCTCCCTCTAGGTAATTTTTCATTATCCGAGTAGGATGGAAGTCATTGGCAATCTGAAAATTTAATACAGGATCATTAATTTCTTTTTGTTTAACTTTTTCTATGTATTGTTTAGGTGATAAATCATCAGAATGTTTGTGGTAATTTGGAATTCTTCCTCCAAAAGTAATACCCCGCAAATTAAGTTTTTCACATAATTCTTTTCGGTAATCATAAAGCCTTCTACCAAGTCTCAAACCTCTAAATTCAGGCTTTATGAATACATCTATACCATATAAGACATCACCTTCATCTGTATGGGTTTTGAAAGTATAGTTACCTGTTATCTTTTGATAAGTATGGTATTTATCTACTTCTTCATGGTCAACAATAATGGATAAGGCACAGCCAGCAAGCTGACCGTTGACTTTGATAACAACTTGACCATCAGGGAATTTTTTAAGTAAAGTTTCTATATGAGTTTCTTTCCAATAAGCATCTGGCATAGAAGCATAAGCAGAAACCATAACATCTTTAATTTCTTGATAATCTTTTAGTTGTAAGAATTGTAATTCTATTTTATCAATTTCATTTAATTCCATATTCTTGGATTTAATTTTAGGAGAAATATCTTTTTTATCAGAGGCTAAAAGTAGAATAAAATTTTAAATAAATTTAGACTGTTTTTTAGGTTAAATTTAAGTACAAATTATTTTTGATTCTAAAAAGAAAGTCCACCAAAAGGTGGACTTCTTAAATATTTAGTTTAAAAGTGTAATTATTCAATTACAATTCTTTTTGAGTCTAGAATTTGTTCACCATTTAAAATGGTTACAATATAGATTCCAGGAGCATATCCATCTAAACTAACTTGAGTTTGTTTTATAGATTTTGTAAGTTCAATGTTTTTGACTAAACTCCCAGTCAAGTCATAAATCATAATTTGATTTGCTGTTTGATTTTCTAATTCTATATAAAATTTTCCACTAGAAGGATTAGGATATATCATAGTAGATTGTGTAGGTACTGAAACTTCAGTTGTAGTCAATGGCCCTAAAGGATTTGTTCCAAATGAAATTAAGAATGAGTTGAAAACTAAGTGTGGATTAAATCCATCATTACAATTTGGACAAGTTGTACCGGATTCACAATTTGGATTATTGGGGTGGCAATTATCTTGATAACTTTCATCTAAAACATAGCCTAGTTTAACACTTTCTTGTGTAGTGTAACTACTCATATCAAAATCAAAATAAGGAGCAATACTACCCGGACACCATCCGGCTCTATTATAATACCAAGTTCCGGCCTGAGGACTACATCCATCTGGGTTAGGATTACAATCTAGCCAATTATTTTGTTCAAAAGTTTCTTGATTATCAATCCATATATGATGAGTATTGTTTGAAAACTCAGCTGCATTTGCAGTATTATTATCACCCCAACCGTGTCCAGTAGATAGTAATTTTATTTTAGCACTTTCTGTATTGTCGGGGAAGTAACGAGTTAAATCCTCAATAGGTTGTAAATTCCCCGGATCTCCAAATTGATAAGTATCTGTCCACAGTGCTTGAACTTTACTATATGGATATTGAGCGGTACCTGCTATATATTTAAGTTCTAATGTATATAAAAAGCCATTTCCAGTAGTTCCTAGATTAATGCGGAATTTTGTTTTTCCTTTTAGAATTGAGGCAAAATCAGTTAAATCAATTTCATGTTGACAGGCAACTCCATAAGGTGTTAGGTAACGGATTAATTCAAACCATTTTCCATCCTTTCCTTGTACATCTATGGAAGACACACGGTCCCAGGGATCACATCCACCACTTGGGCAGTCTATATGTAATGTTCCTATGATTTGCGTATAAGCTCCAATGTGACTAGGTAAATCAGCCTCAACCGTTTCAGAAGGAACATCTCCATAAACCCAAACTTCATCTGTTCCTAAAACGGTTATATCAGAAGCTGTTTGTGCTAAATTGAGAGTAGAAGTAGTAGTACCAGTTACTCCATGGTTGTTACTAGCTAGAATGTCAATATCAATAGTTCCAAAATTATTTGGAGTCCACCATGCTGTAAAATATCCATTTCCATGGTCTTCAAATTCTACTGTAGTACCCTCAATTGAAGCTGAAATATGTTCAATTGAAAATAAATCAGGATATTTAATGTCAGCATATATAGCAACTTCTATCGGCATTAAACTTGGCATATGAACATTTCCTGCCAGTGGGTGTAGTACTGTAACGGTTGGAAGAACTTGATTGGGATCTAAAACATTAAATGTAGTATATACATCATCTGCCGGATCCCATTCAGCATTTCCATCTTGACTTGCTTTGACAACTACTTCTCCAGTTGTACCATCTAAAGTAACTGTATTTCCGCTAACTGTTGCCGGACCTGAAATGATTTCAAAAGTAATAGGAAGCCCTGAATTTGTTGTAGCATTTAACTGGAATGGTACATCTGAAATTAATTTATTTGGAATTTGCTCAAAATTAATGGTTTGCACACCTTCTTCTAATTCTCCAATAAAGTTAGAAGTACTTCCTGTCAATGAAAAATTCATCAAATCAGAATTTTTACTAGTACTTCCACTGAAGTCTAATAATTGGGTAATACTGGTGTTATTTCCTTCTGGACTACCTTGGTTGAATTTATAATAAAGTACAAGATCAGTCTCATTTCCTTCTAACTCATTTGTCATCATATCTTGAATCTCTGCTTGTGTTAGAGCTTTAGTCCATAAGCTAACTTCATCAATACCTCCTTTGTAAATAAAATTATAACCGGAAGCTAATGTTTTTCCAATTGTAAAGGGGCGGTCTGTTGCTGTAAATGTTCCAGAAGCAGAACTACTCCCGATTGAAATTCCATCTACAAAAAACTCAACAGTTGTCTCATTAAAAACCCAAGCCAAATGCTGCCAAACACCTGCTTGAATTGTACCTGCGGGAGCCTGTACTTGATGCATGCCTGTTTCAGTGTATAAACGACACTCCATAGCTCCATTTCCTAATTGAAGTAGATACATTTGCCCAAAGCCAGTACCACCGCCACCTCTAATTCCGATTGTTCCTTGACCATAACCTAAAGCATCATTATAAAACCATCCAGTCATTGTGATTTGATTAGAACCACTAATTAAGTTTGACCCATTGGGTAAATTAGTGTAATCATTTACTCCATCAAAGTGCAAATATTGGTTTGATTGAGCATTGAGTAATGTAGCTAAAAGCAATAAAAATCCAGTCAGAATTTTTGATACGTAAAATTGTTTCATGTGTTAATTGATTGATAGTTAATTTTAATCTTAAAAGATTTGAGGTAGTAAAGATAAAAAAAACAGTCTGAAAAAGACTGTTTAAAAAAATAAAATAAACCTAGGATAGATAAAATAGTCTAATTTTCTAATTTATAAATTTCCATAATATCATCTAGAATTTTATCAAAATTAATGTTTAAGTCAATTAATTTTCCGGTTTGAATATCGAACACCCAACCATGTATTTTTAAATTTCTCTTTTTCATTGCCTTCTGAACAGCTGCCATTTTTACTACGTTTATAGCTTGTTCTTTTACATTAAGTTCTACCAGTCTATCATAACGTTTGTGCTCGTCACCGATAGAATTTAATTCCTCTTTGTGTGTTCTGTAAACATCACGGATATTACGCAACCAAGGATTTAAAATTCCTAAATCTTGAGCCTGCATGGCTGCTTTTACACCACCACAAGAGTAATGTCCACATACTACTACATGATTTACTTCTAAATTAGTTACAGCATAATTAATTACACTTTGCGCATTCATATCAATAGCATTTACTATATTGGCAATGTTACGGTGTACAAATAATTCACCAGGCTGTAATCCCATTATATCCTCTGCTGTTACTCGAGAATCAGAACATCCAATATAAAGTACATCAGGTTTTTGTCCTTTATTTAAATTTTCAAAATAGGTAGCGTCTTTTTCAGTTTTTTCTGCAATCCATTTTTCGTTGTTTTCAAAGATTTTGTCTAAAATCATAAATTTATTATTTTAAAAGTTTATTAAATTATTTTCTACATCTGCACGTCGTTGCGCATTTCAAAAGGTTTAGGAATTTCATTTTCGCTTTCACCCAAATTTTGGCGCATATCAATTTCAATACCTCTGGCAATGGCCGAAATAGGCACATCATTTGCCGAACCTTCAAAGGGGTTTTCGCCTACTCGGCCAATTCGGTTCATGGTAAAAAATACCCACATAACCGCCATGGAAAACGGAATGGATAGCCATACAATCCAATCTTGGATATTGCCACCTACTTTTTGCGATATTTTTACAGCAATTTCTCCAAATTGTGAAGCCATTGCCAAAGGCAAGATAAGCATAAAAATCCAAGTGAAATAATGCAATAACGATGCAAATTGGCGTGGATATGGAAAGTTTTTAATACGTTCCGATTTGCCTTGGTGCGTAAAGAGTTCTTCCAAAATATTTTCCAATTCCAAAAAGGAAAATTCCCAAATAAATCCTTGCTTTTTCAGTTCTTGTAAATGCTTCGATTGTATATACAATAAGGCGGTTTGCTTGTTCGATTTATTTTTTAAATAATTAATATCTTCTTGTTTCAAATATTGGTTGATAGTGGTATCGAAATCTTCATTAAATTCCGGTACATAAATTTTATTGGCCCATTCTTTATTAGTTTTTTCGTTCATAACATATTCCCAACTTCGGGGTTGGCGCATGGCGTAACGAAGTGCCGTCATCCAAGCAATATGGCGGTAAATTACGGTTTTATGTATGTTTTTCAACTCTTCTTCCGAAACCGGATTTTTAGCATGTTCGTTATTGATAAAATCCTGTGTCATCATCCCGAAAGTCCGGGAAGTATTTACGATGGAACCCCAAATTTTTCGGGCTTCCCAAATTCTGCCATAAGCCGAATTGCTCTGAAAACCAATAATAAAAGCAACTGCCGTACCAATTAAAGCTACCGGTGTAAAGGGAAATTGTATCATGTGGTGGCTATAAACAAAAAGCGCAACTTCCACAATGGCAATGATTAAAAAAAGTAGGGATTCGTAGCGTGTCCATAACGCCATTTCTTTAATCGAGAAAACCTTTTTAGTGTACATAAAATATGGATTAAAAATTTAAGCTGGTTATAATGTTGAGTTGGTCGCGTGAAAATCCATTTAAAAACTGATTCATATAACCAAATTCAAATTTAATATTTTTATTGAGTTTGTAGCCTATTCCGCCATAAATTCGATTGCGGTCGAAAACGGTTTCTTCGGTATTTAAAAATATTTCGTTGTAAGCAGAGGCATACCACGTTTTATCTTCCAACTTTGGTTTGGACAATGCTACATTGAAAGCCAAAAAGTAGCGAAAGCGCAGTTTAAAATCGGTTTCTATAAAGCGTTGCTCAAAACGATAACGATGCTGTAAGTACCATCGGGAAAAATTCTGTTTGGTAATAAATTGTTGGTAAATGCGATGTTCGGAAACATTTACTTTATCGTTTTTATCTTTTGAGTTCGACGGATAATTTTCAGATTGGATAAAACCGTAGCCCAAAAGAATATTGTTATTGTTTTCGGATATATTATAGCCTATTCCGGTTCTTAAAAGGAGTTGTTCCAAATCGCCTACCATATTATAATTCCGATATTGGATTTCGCTGTGCCAATTGAATTTGGAATTTTTAATGGTTACATTATTAAACACAATCCACCAATTGCCAAAATCGCTTTCTTGGGCTTTTATGCCAAGACAGCATATTAGGGAAAGTAGGACTGTAAAAAGTTGTTTCATGGCGTTGTTTTGTTTTTTTTAAAGTGATATTTTACTGTTTTTAGAAGTATGTTTTAACCGCAAATTCAAATTGTTCGATAAATATATTTTTAAAATTAGAAATATTGTTCTGTTCGTAAAATAATAACATTGCTTTTTTATAGTCGATGGAATCTACGGTTCTAAACGATAAAGGACAATAGTTGTAGTTTATCAAAATAGCATTGCTTACAATTCTCGCTGTTCTTTTGTTTCCGTCCATAAATGGTTGGATATAGGAAATTAAGGTTAAAGTAAGTAATGCTTTTTCAAAAATATTTGTTTTGTTGTTTATTAGCTTACAAGAATCTTTAAGGGCTTCCAATATTTGAAATTCGTTGTCAAGTGGTTTATAATTTGTACCGGAAATACCAACTCTTCTTTTCCTTAAATTTCTTTCAACACCAAGTTCTTTAGTCAAAATATGATGAATATCTTCAATTTTAGAAACTGTTAGCGGAATTAAATAATCTTTATTTTCAATAATGAAGTCAAGCGTATCTTTATGGTTTAAAAGCATCACAGCTTCTTCTTTTGTTTTTCCCGAAGCGGTTTGTTTTTCTTTCAGCAAACGTTCTGTTTCCAATAATGAATAAGTATTGCCTTCAATTTGGGAAGATTTCCAACTCAAGTCAATAGCAAGTCTTTCTAATTCCTTTTGATAATCGGCTGGTTTTAGGTTTTGTATATTGGCTTCGTATTCTTTTTGAAGTAAATTAAGTTTATTTAACTCATTTTCAGTAAATACGCAATTGTTACGTAATGTTTCGTTAACTAATTTAAAATTAAATACTTCCTTTATTTGCCTTTCATCAATTTCGTTTTCGTAATATTTATCAATATCTATGGGTTGTATAAGTTTAAAAGAAGTAGAAAGAAAGTACTTTGTGCTTTTTCCTTGTCCTTCGGAAACCACATAATTATCTGAAAGTAATTTTGTTAGAGTTCTTTTTAATGTAGCATAGCTAATGGAAACGCCTGAGTTTTCAAAAATATCTTTTGAAGAACTTCCTTTGTTTTCCTTAATATAATCAATAACTTGTTGCTCTCTTTTACTAATCATTCCTTTTTTTAAGCTCATAAATATAGTGTTTTAAGCTCAAAAAAGCATAATTTTGATTGATATTTACACTTTTAATGAGCTACAAATTTTATTTATCCTATAATTTTTAAGCTACATCAATACGTTATTAACAGCGGTTATCGGTTCGGGTAAATCGGTTTCGCCCAGCATTTCGCGCATATCAATTTCTATGGTGCGGCTCATGTTTGCCATCGGAATATCGTTGGCGCCACCTTCAAATGGATTTTCGGTGCTTTCGCCCACTTGGTCGAGCGAGGTAAATACCCAGCCCACAATAATACTAATCGGGATGGTGAGCCAAACGCCGTAAGTTCCCAATTCGCTTAACGGTTTTACCAATGCAAACGGAATTAAAATAGCTAACAGCCAAATAAAATAGATGTTGATACTGGTAAACTGCCTTGGATACGGAAAGTTTTTAATGCGTTCTGCTTTGCCTTGATGTGTGAAAAATTCCTTTAAAATACCTTCCAATTGTACGTACGGAAAGGCATCAATCAAGCCTTGTTTTTTCAGTTGTTTTAAATCTTCCGATTGCAGCCCCAGTAATTGTGTAGCCCGATTTTTTCGGCTTAAAACCAAATCCATATCGGTTTGCGATAAATAGGGTTTTATATCGGTTTCTATATTGCTATCCCATTCGGGAACTTTATAGTTTTTTAAATAGGCTTGAAAATGCGATTTATGCTGATTTTCCCAAACTTGTGGTTTCCGCAATTGGTGGCGCAAAGCCGTAAGCCAAGCCACATGCCGATAGACCAAACGCTTATGGATGGTTTTTAGGGCTTCGGAATCGGAATTGGTATTTTTTTCGGTAATAAAATCTTTAATCATCATGCTCCACGTACGGCTATCGTTTACGATAGAGCCCCAAATTTGACGGGCTTCCCAAAGACGGTTGTAGGTTTGTGTATTGCGAAAACCGGCAATAAAAGCGGCACCTACGCCAACCAACGCCACAATAGCCCACGGAATGGCAATCCATGTAATGCCAAACACACCATAAAGTATAGTTGGTATAATGGAAATTAGGGCTATTTTATAAATATTCCGTTTAGTCCAAGGAATAAAATGGTAGATTTTATAGTAACTTCCTACATTCATTTGTCTTTGTTTTTTAATAAGTTGGGTGCAAAATTGCTGATTAAAATTCCGGTTAAAACCACGGTATAAAACGTACCGATTAAACCCATTAACGAGGTGATGAGTTTTGTGTAATGTGCCGTAGGCGAAAAATCGCCAAAACCAATGGTAGTAAGGCTTATGGTTACAAAATAAACCAAATCGACATAAATTTCGGAAACATTTCTGCCCAATTCTATATTTAAACAAGAAGGGTCGTTGTAGAGCAAATATTGAAACAGAAAAGCAAAAATTTCGATAAGCAATAAATAGCCACAACCTGCTGCAGAAAGGACATCGGTGGTAAATTCTTCAGGTTTTATAAGGAATTGGAACACTTCATAAAAAATAAATCCGAAAAATACGGTGTAAACCAAACTTACGGTCATTAAAAAACTTTCCGGACTATCAAAAAGTGCACGGGAAAGTGGCAAAATAATAACAGCCAAAAGCAAAATGTTTTTAATGATGATTTCGTTTTTGCTTTTTTCCGAAAAAACACCTACGCTGGTTATTCCCAAAATAACCATGTTGATGGGCCAAACTACCCGGGCGTAAAAATCGAGATCGGAAATAAACACGGATACAAACAAATGCTGCACCAAACCAAATAGTAAAAATTCGTATTTGTTTCGGTTAATGAATTGTTGAACGTTTTGGATTTTTGTTTTCAATAAGGAATGGATTGGTTAATGTATGCAAATTTAATACATTGAAAATGGGTTTGCAATAGGTGGTTGTGAACATAATATGTTTTAGGT